>NZ_JAUSXF010000002.1 GCF_030816475.1 Arthrobacter pascens
TCCGGGCGCATCGGACGGATTCTGGGTGATCCGTGTGCCCCCAACTTCCCGCCAACCACTCGGGGAAAGTTCCTTCCAAACCTGCCAAGGGTCATTGTGGGGCTCGTTGGAGGTCATTCCTCGCTCCGCAGGTGTTTGCGGATGAAGAGCTGGATCGGTTTAGGGGATTCCCGGAGATCGGCCGGGACGGATTGTGCCGGTTTTTCACCCTGACCCGGCGGATGCCGAGTTCGTCGATCCCGGCCGGGGCCGTGGACCGGCGGACCGGCTCAGTTTGGCGGTGGCACTGTGCGCGTCGCCGTGACCAGGCCCACGCCGACTTCGCCACGCTCCAGCCGAGCATCTGACGCGACTGAACGGCCGGGTTACCGCTGGTCAGCCATATGCGCCCGATTTTCGGCGAGTACTACCGCGACCCCAAGAGGGCGGCCTCGAGTACGACTCGGCCGACCGCCGCCAGGAGCTGGCGGCCAGCCTTGAAGGTGTTTCCGACCGCGAGGCCGTGCAGGCACGGATAAGCGCCGACCAGGATCAGGCAACACCTCCGAGCGCGGCAGTGACGAAGGCATCCAGCCGCAGCCCCATGGCCCGCAAGAAACGCAGCGTAGGCGGCCAGACAAAGCTCATGGAGAAGGGAATAAGTCGCTGAAGCTCACATGAACTAGTGTGAACTGCCGGACGCTGATACTTCGGGGCGAGTCGGTTGGGCAGGCGGCGAAGCCAGGAACTTCGGCGACTCCGTCCGAGATGAGGGCAGCTCAATATGCTCTTGGCGGCCATCGACTGGCACAGTTGGACAGGATGGTCCGTATTAGACATTGGAAGGACACATGGCGAACACGCTCAGTCTGCTGCTCGACCGCGTACGGTCACTCGATCCGGACTTGGCGTCCCGGCTCAGTCGAGAGATCGAGGTACGAAGCAAGGGAGTTGGGCTCGTCTTCGAGAACCACGAGCCCGAAGCAGTTGCACTCCCCAGCCTGAATGTGAAGGTCCACAACCGCGTGGCGATCCTGCCGCCCCGTGGGATCGACCCGGAGGCTCTCTCATCGAGTCGGAAGAAGGCGGACCGTGACGCCGTCGATCCCCTGTGGGGGACGATCTGGACGGTTTCTCAAATGACCACAGACGCGGCTCAACTTGTGAATGGACCGGATGGGTTCGACGAGACCATCGACTGGCCGATCGCTGACTTGGTGGTGATGGCCCTCTTCCGTGAACCTATCTACCCGGGACTGACCTCAACTGACGGCAAGGTGGAGCGCGGGGGCGACAAGCCGTTCCACACGGTAATCAACGCAGAGAACTTCCACGCTCTGGAGCTGCTGACCTACACCCACCAGGGCAGGGTCGATGCCATCTACATCGACCCGCCGTACAACACTCGCGCCCGGGACTGGAAGTACAACAACGACTACGTGGACCCGGACGACGATGACAAGCACTCGAAATGGCTCGCTTTCATGGATCGTCGACTGAGGCTGGCCAGGAAGTTGCTCAATCCGAAGCAATCAGTGCTGATCGTCACGATCGACGAGAAGGAATACCTCCGCCTCGGCTTGCTCCTAGAGCAAGTCTTCTCTGACGCACGTATCAGGATGATCTCCACCCTCATCAATCCCAAGGGGGTCGGGGTAATCGAAGGGTTCAAGCGGGTCGACGAGTACGTGTACGTCGTCCGGCTTGGCGCTCAGGGCGTGAAGGCGAGTACCAAAGTTCCCCTAGGAAGCAAGGCCCTAGGCGGGATCGAGAAGGACGATGAGACAGCGACCATAGACTCATTTGGAGAGCGGGATCAAGCCGAGGACATAAGCCAGCCGCGAATCGGCCTCGATTGGCAGACGTTCAGGCGCCGGGACCTAGCCTCTGCCCGCGGAACCAAGAAGGGTGGACCTAGGCAGTTCTATCCAATCTACGTCAATGCAGCCACAGGAACTATTGAGGCAGTCGGCGACCCGCTAGCACATTCGATGCCCCGGGAAGGCGCGCCTCACCGCCCGGGATGTGTCTCGGTTTTTCCGATCCGAGAGGACGGAACCGAGATGAACTGGGCGACGACAGGACCAAGCTTTCTGGACCGTTTGGAAAAGGGGTACGCGCGGGCCGGCAGGGCAACGCCTGGCAAGCCTCAGCCCTATGTCATTCAGTACCTAAAGACGGGCTCGATAAAGGCTATTGAAGAGGAACGGGCCGTTGTCGAGGGGTTTAATCCTGACGGCTCGGTGATTGCCCATTACCAGGCGGAAATGTCTAAGTCGCCACCGACGCAATGGAATCTTCGGTCCCACAATGCGGAGCATTACGGAACCAAGATCGTCCGTTCGTTGCTACCGGGCCGAACCTTTCCCTACCCCAAGTCCCTGTTCGCGGTCGAAGACATCCTGCGGCTCTTCGTAGGTAACAAACCGGATGCCTTGATCCTCGACTTCTTCTCGGGCTCGGGCACCACAGCGCACGCGGTGATGCGGCTCAATAAGCAGGACGGTGGGAACAGGCAGTGCATCTCCGTAACCAATAACGAAGTCTCCGCCGACGAACAATCGGACTTGCGCGCCAAGCACTTGCGACCCGGTGATCCGGAGTGGGAGTCCCGGGGCATCTGTGACCACATAACTAAGCCTCGGATCAAGGCCGCTATCACCGGCAAGACCCCCGAGGGGACCCCGGTCAATGGCGAATACAAGTTCACTGACGTATTCCCCATGGCCGACGGCTTCGAGGAGAACGCAGAGTTCTTCACCCTCACCTACGGCGACCCCGACGACATCGAGGTCGGCGAAGCCTTCGAGGCGATTGCTCCTCTCCTCTGGCTGAAAGCTGGCGCACGGGGACCGCGGATCGACACGATACCGGAGGAGGGGTTTGCCGTGGTTGAGACCTACGCGATTCTCTTCGACGTAGACGCACACCGGAAGCTCATCAAAGCCCTCGACGATGCCGAGGGCGTCCGGTACGTCTACGTGGTGACCGACTACGAGACGGAGTTCGCCCGGGTCTGTTCGACGCTCGCCCCCAACGTCGAGGCGGAACGTCTCTACAGCTCCTACCTGTCCAACTTCGAGATCGTCTGAGGTCACTGTGAAGATCCCCCTGATTCCCTTCCAGACGGAGGCTGCTGCCAAGGTTCTCAGCCGACTAGACAGCGCCACTAAGACATGGCACGCCACGCGGAATCTGGATAGCCCGCAGACCTCGGCTTTCGCTTTGTCGTCCGTCACCGGCTCCGGCAAAACCGTCATCGCGGCCACTGTGATCGAGGCGATTCTCACTGGCTCAGAGAGCTATAACATCAACCCAGTTCCGGGGGCCACCTTCCTGTGGCTCAACTACGATCCATCCTTGAACTCCCAGACCTTGGGTGTCTTCCAGAAGTTCGCCGATCGCCTCTCCGGGAGCAACTTGGTCATCATCGAGAACACCTTCGCGCTCGACAAGCTCGAGGCCGGCAAAGTCTACTTCCTGAATCTCGGACTCCTGGGGTCCAAGGGAAAGCTGACCAAGCCGAACGACGACCGACCGTTCACTTTCTGGGACACGCTGCGCAACACCATCACTGCTGATGACCGGACGCTGTATGTCGTCGTTGACGAGGCGCATGTCGGCATGAAGGCGGTCAATTCAGAGGACAACCAGTCCATCCTCCAACGTGTCATCAGGGGAAACGGGGACCGTCCGGGCATGCCGATCGTCTGGGGGATAAGTGCGACCCCTAAGCACTTCCGCGAGGGCATCAGCGCCATGCTTCCTGGGGCTGGCGGCACTGACGTCGCTGTCGACCCATCGGATGTCCAGGACTCTGGCCTGCTGAAGCAGAAGATTGCCCTCGCGCTTCCGGGCGAGAAGCAGAAGATGTGGACCACGCTTCTCGGCGAAGCCATCGCAGACTTGAACGCCTCCACAGCCGCGTGGGAGGAGTACTGCAACGAGACCGGTCGCTCTGAGCGGGTGGTCCCGCTGTTAGTACTCCAACTGCCTGACCGGAGCAAAGCCGACACTACTGCCGAGGACCGACTCATCGGCGAGATCATGGGCCGTCTGTCCACCGATCTGGACGACTTCACCGAAGACTGTGTGGCCCACGTCTTGGGCGACCGCGGAACCATCGAGACCAAGGCGGGCGACATTCCGAAGGTTGATCCTGACACTGTGGCGGCGGACACAGGTCTTCGCGTCTTGATCGCGAAGGAGGCGATCACCGCAGGCTGGGACTGCCCGCGGGCCGAGGTGCTCCTCAGTCTGCGCACGCTCAACGACGACACCGCGATCACTCAGATGCTCGGCCGGATGGTGCGGACACCTCTCGCCAAGACGACCGAGGTCGAAAGACTGGACCTTGTCGCCTGCTACGTCCCATACTTCGACAGGACCACCGCGTTGAAGGTGGTCAACATCCTGACCGGCGACCAGGAGCCCGATGGCCGGGAGAAGGCACGTAACGAGGTCAACATCAACGCCAAGATGTTCGGCTTCAACCCCGATGTGTCAGCGGAGCTGCGGGAAGTCATCGCCGCGCTCCCCTCGGTCCTGGCGCCCCAAGCGAAGGCGCGTCCAGTCACGCGGCTGAAGTCGTTGACGGCGCTCCTGAACCAGCACGGGATTGGAAATGCGCCCGTGAAGACGTCCGAGATGAAGATCTGCCACATCCTGGACGGCAAGGCCGTGCAGTTCTCGTCCAAAATGGCTGAAGCGAAGAAGGATGTGCTAACTGCCACGCTCAGCACGGTCACCAAGGGCTTCGGCAGCGCGGCAGTTGAGGACACCCGCGACACAGCGGCTGATCTGCGCACCGTCCGTGCCGCCTTCAATGACTCCAACCGAGCACTCTCAGGGATGGGGGCAACCTACTACAAACATCTCCGTGTGAAGATGCAGGCTGATGGCAAGCCCCTCGACGAACGGGACATGCGAGCTCATGTCGCAGCCATGGGCCGAGTACCTGAAGTGGTGGCGGACATGGAGGCGTTCTGCGACCAGCTCGTACAAACCCTGTTCCAGCAGCACCAAGACGACATCAACACGCTCGGCAAGGAAGTCCGAGCGGACTTTGACGGCATTCGAAAGCAGGCCGAGGACCCGCAAGAGGCCCGGATTGTTTTCAAGGAAGAGAAGTCCTACGGAACCACCACAGTGGCCGGTGACGCCCTGCCGAGCGTGAGGAAACACGTTTACGCCGATGCCGAGGGACAGTGGCCGGTGGAAGAGAAGCTCGTCAAGAACAGCTGGGAGTCTGCGGTTCTTGCCCGCGAAGTCAAGCGGCCAGCCGTACTCGCCTGGTATCGGAACCCGTCATCAGCGGGAATCGACTCATTCCGAATCTCGTTCGAAGCCGACAACCGATGGAAGACCTTCCAGCCTGACTTCCTCCTCGTCGAGCAGACTGCGGATGGGCCGAAACTGGCGATCATCGATCCGCATTACACGCTCGACAGGCACGCTCTGGCTCACATCAAGGCTCTCGCGCTGTATGCAGAACAGCAGGCTGAGCTGCTCACACGCGTGGACTCCCTTGCTGATCCGAGCGGAACCGGCAAACTCCGCCGACTACGACTGATGGACGCTGATGTCCGGGAGAAGGTGGCTGCGGCCATGAGCGCCGATCAGCTGTACCTCTCGGATGCGGCGGAGGACTACGTCTTCCCAGAAGAGGACTGAGTGCCAGCCAGGACAGCCATTGGGACGGTTTGGATGGCGAGAGGCAAGGCCTCCCCGAAGTCCATTCCTGGATGAGCTCGGCACGTGAAGCGCTGCCAACGTGAGGGGTGCCGAGCTGTCCCGCCAACCCACCAGGCTGGCTTTTGGGCAACAGCCAGCTCATCCGCCAGCCAACGCACCTGTTCATGGAAATGTTGGCGAGCAGGGCCGCCCGGTGCGCTTGCACCGTATGCAAGGAGAACGCCGTCGGCGCGATTGATTCCCTCTTGGAGTGCAGGGCGAGCCCGGTGCCAACCGTCCTCGGTAGAGCCCAGCTCGGCTACATCTCCGGTCCGGTAACTCGCGAAGGAGAACAGGTTTACCAAGAGGTTGCTGTCGAAGCCGAGGATTCGTTGGGCCTGCTCGATCCGAGCCAATGTCCTCCGGCCGCTGGTCTGTAGTGGGGGATTGCTGGCGATTGCCAGTAAGGTACCGCGAGAAGTCATAAGTCCACCTTGGCAGAAGAGAAGAGTGCTGAGCGACGACTTCGCTGAGGGAGCTCGCCACGTCTGGAGAGCGTGTGAGGGCGTGGCAATCGTCGGCGTCTCTCGGGTGCCAACCCGCACCCGCTGGGTTAGGTGCGAATGGTCCCATCGGCTGGCGGCTTTCTTCCTTTTAGGGGTCGCCGTAGTACTCGCCGAAAATCGGGCGGATATTCGCTGGGGTAGGCTTCTGGGCTGGGAATTTGTGGGGCTCGTTGGAGGTCATTCCTCGCTACGCAGGTGTTTGCGGATGAAGACCTGGATCGGTTTAGGGGATTCCCGGAGATCGGCCGGGACGAATTGTGCCGGTTTTTCACCCTGACCCGGCGGATGCCGAGTTCGTCGATCCCGGCCGGGGCCGTGGACCGGCGGACCGGCTCAGTTTGGCGGTGGCACTGTGCACGTCGCCGTGACCAGGCCCACGCCGACTTCGCCACGTTCCAGCCGAGCATCTGACGCGACTGAACGGCCGGGTTACCGCTGGTCAGCCATATGCGCCCGATTTTCGGCGAGTACTACCGCGACCCCAAGTTGCCTGAGTCCGTACGTCTGGGAACCAGCCCTCCGGGGCCTTCATCGGTTCCAAGTGTTCCGGGTCCCTGTGCTTTTGCATATCGCATTTGTAGAACGGGCCGCGGGGGTCCAGGAGCACGCTCATGTGGTGGTCTGCGTGGTCTTTCCACCAGACGCTCATGCCGGTGGCTCCGTCGAGTCTGAGGTGTTCCCAGGCCCGCCACAGTGCTTCCACGCGGGAGAGCGCTTCGGGGTGGAAGTACCACTCGATGCACCACTTGGCGGCGCGGCCGTCGACGTCGCGGACGTAAGTGGGGAGCAGCTGCTCGTGCAGGAACTCCTCAGCTGAGCCGTAGACCAGTTCGGATGGCTTCTGCTCCTCCGCCGGCTTTTCGGCAGATGACTCTGTCTCGCCCAGAGCGGGAGCTGTGCTGAATCGTCCGATATCGCTGTTCATCTCAGCACCTCCTACGTCGTGACCCAGGGATTAGCCACCGGCTCAGCTGCCGCCGGGACGGCCGGTTCCTCGGGGCGGGGGCTGTAGGTCTTGATGGATGCCTCTACGGCTTCCTTGTGGGGCCCGGTGTACCAGGGTAGGGTCCGGACCAGCGTGGCCGGTGCACCGGAGGCCAGAACGACAGCGCGGCCCCGGTCGAGCTCCGCGAGGTTGGAGACATCGAAGATGCGTTCCTTGCCCTCCTGCCGGGAGCGGCTGGACCCGGATTTGCCGGAGGAGACGGAGACGTTGGTGTAGCTGTAGTCCCCGATCAGGTCCGAGAGTGCCCGGAGGAAGCCTTCTTCGGCGACGCCGCCGCCGTAGACCTTGACGTTGGCGGCCGACCAGATTTTCCGCATGTTCGCCTCACCCCACAGTTCGACGCCCTGGGACCAGGACTGCAGGATGCCCATGACGATCAGGCCCTTGGAGCCGTAGTGGCTGAACTGATCCGGCAGGCCGGCCCAGCGGACGACGTTGGCCAACTCATCCAGGGCGAACAGCGCCGGCAGCGGCAGACGGCCGCCGCTGCGCTCGGCCCGTTCTTCCATGGCCTCAGCAATGGCCACCGTCAGCGCTGTCGTGAGTGGGGCGGCAGAGCCGGCCCCTTCCTTGGAGAGGATGTAGACCGTCTCCTGTGAGGCGGCGAAATCGCGGGGATTGAACTGGCGGCGGGGATCCGTGGCCACGGACGCGCCACGGGCCGGGGCGACCCAGCGCAGCGTGTTCCTGCTCTTGAGGCACTGAATCATCTTCTCGGCGGTGCCGAAAATACCGTCCCGCTGCTTGTCGGCCAGCTTCAGCGTGGACTCCAAGCCCTTGTACTGCAGCTCGTAGTCGTGCTCTTTCAGGATTTCGATGGGTTCCTGGCTGACCTGCTCCGTCACCCACAGATACACCTGGGTGATGGGCAGCTCCCCCAGCGCGGCCGCGAGGAAGTATGAGGAGAGAATGTCTTCGGCTTTCGGGTCGAAGTAGGCATCGGGTTTGGACCCCGGGAGGCGTGAACCGACCGCGAAGTGTTGGGTGAGCTTGTAGGCCTTCTCTTCGTCCGTGACGTAGGACAGGGGGTTCCACCACCAGTCCGGTTCCTCCTGGGCGATCTTTTGCGGGTCAAACACCCACACCGGGGCGGTCAGGACGCGGACGCCACGGGTCCCGTCCACGACGTCGCGCTTGTTGGAGGTCGAGACGACGGCGCCGGGTGCGTCCAGGATCGCGGGTATGACCCGGGAGGTCGACTTACCTGTCCGGGGTCCCCAGATGTCGATGCTGAGGTCTTCCCAGGACTGAAGGAACTTCTGGCCGGTAGAGACCACCTTGCCGACCACAATGCCAGGAGTGTCCTTCACGCCCAGGCGCTCAGCCGTGGCCTTCGCTCCCTTCTCGGAGAACGCGGCCAGGGATTTTCCGCGCCCCAGGTATCGGGCGGCCTTATCGACCCGGGCACGCTTGGACGCACCCTGCCTCCAAGCCACCAACACCACGATGGCCAGGGCAACGACCACGCCGGCCATGACGCACGCGGCGACGGTGGACTGGACGGGCCAGGGCACGCGGCCCTTGACCAGGCCAGCGATCAGATCAATCGGGTGGGCCGGTGGTGCGTCGATGCCGGCCATCCAGGACCCGAGGTGGGCGGCCGCGTAGGTGCCGCCGCCAAAGACGACGATGAAGCCGATACCCAACCAGACCAGCAGGGCGTCCCCCAGGCCCATTCCTTTACGGTTCGGTGCACTCACGGTGTCCCTCCTTCGGTGGGCAGCTCGGGAGCCGCCGGGTCCATGAGCGTTTCGGCTGGTTCGTGCCAGCGGGTGTTGGTGTCGTTGAGGCCTTCGGCCTGCTCGATGGAGGTCAGGCCGATCTGTACGGGGATCCCCGGGCGGCCGCCGACCTTGATGAGGAACTTTCCCCGGCCCGGGGGTTCGACGTCGACGCCGCGTGAGTCCCACGCGGGCGGGTCCTGCCAGGAGATGAGCTTTTGCTGCTCCTGCCGGGACAGGGGAATTGCGGAGGTCAGCAGGGCCATCTCCGAGGCTGGCAGGCCACCGCAGATCACCATGCCGGAACGCTCCACGAATCCGCGGGCCTTCATCCGGTCCTCTTCTGCCGGCAGCGCCAGCAGGTCGGACATGGTGTGGGAGATCATGATCTGACCAACGCCTACGGAGCGGTTCAGACGGGTCAGGGCGTCCACCCGGTCCACCATGCCTTTACCGGAGCGCAGCGCCCGCCACAGCTCATCAAGGACAACGAAGTAGTTCCGGCGGGGCTCCAGGCCAGCGTCCGCGAGGGCGTTGGCGACGTTGACGGTACCGAACCCGTAGGACCAGCACGCGAGCAGAATGGCGGCCTGCAGGTCGGTTTCTGTCTCGTCAATGGTGGAGACGTCGAAGACGACGGCGCGGTCCCGCTTCATGGGGCTGGTGGTCTGCCGGGAGAAGATTTCTCCCAGCTTCCCGCCGCCGGTCAGGCCCAGCAGGGTCGCTTCCAGTGCCCGCGTTTCCTGCAGGTAGACGGCCATGTCGCCACGGTCCAGAGCGACTTGGCGCAGTTCGTCCGGAGCGGAGACAATGACGTCCAGGAGGTCCTTCAACACCGGGATGCCCTCAAAACGGTCATCAAGGACCCGCAGCGCCCGGTCCAGGATCGTCTGTTCCTGATCGGTGGGCGGATTGTTCCGGCTGATGGTGATGAGTGAGACGACCATGTTCAGGCGGCGGCCGTGAGCGTCGGCCCGTACCCGGGTGGCGACCTCGTGGTGACCGTGGGTTTCCAATAGCTGGGCGGCCTCGACGGCCTGGCCGGGATCGAGAATGTTCAGATACCCCACGCCACGGCCGAGCTTGATGACCTGGCCACCGAGGGCCTGGACCGCTTTGACGTGCTCGCCCTTCAGGTCCCCCAGGACCAGTGCGTGGACGCCCTGGGCAGACAGGCCCAGGAACATACGCCGCACCAGCGTGGACTTGCCCAATCCCGGCTTGCCCAGGATGAAGGCGGAAGGGTTGGAAATGAGCCGTGCCCGCTGGAACCAGCTGATCGGGTCGCAGCAGACCGTGGCCTGGGTTTCCTCGTGGCGTCCGAGCGGCACGCCGATCATGGGCGAGGACGCCCCGGAGGAGAACGGCCAGAGCCCGCAGACCTGGACCGTGGTTCCCCGGTACTCAGTCACAGAGGGGACGAGTTGCGCCATGCCCCCGCCACGACCGGGCCAGCCACGGGAGCCCGGCCCGGCCTCGCGTGGTTGCCGCTCAGCCTTCTTGGGTGCGGCCGTTGCCGGCCCAGCGGCTTTCTTGGAGGAACGGGTGAACATCTTTAGGAGGCCCATTACAGGGCATCCTTGATTTCGGTGGGCAGAAGGCTGTGCTTGGGAAGGACCAGCCCCAGCGGCAGTGAGGCGGCGAACGCGGTGTCCTGAGCGCCGTAAGCGCGGCGCAACAGCACCCGGGCAGTACCGGAGGTCTGTTCGATGGCAGCCACGGCATCAGGCAGCCGGTCCCTGTCCGTCACAGTGGCAGTGACGACCATCCCGAAGTTCACCAGGCCAGCGCCTTGGGCTTCCTCCTGCGCTGTCTGCACAGCGGAGCGGGCATCGACCAGGGCGCGTGCGGAAGGCCGGGTCCCGGAGGTGATGCGGACGTTGGCGTTGTTCTGGTCCCGCTCGACCACTGCAGCTGCCCGGGCAGAATCCATCGGGCGGTACAGCAGCGAAATCCGTTTACGGTCAACATCCCCGTGCGGGGCCAGCAGCCGCGACAGGACCGAGGAGTTCACGGACCCCCGGGGTGCACCGGTCATGGTCCAGGAGGCCGAGAATGCGCTGTCGTGCCGGTAGCCGTCCCAGCTTGCCTGCGTCGCGGTCGGGCCGACCTCGCCCCAGCTCAGGGACACCGGGGAACCGGCGGCGTGGGCTTCATCAATGATCAGCGCTGCCGGCGGATCGTACGCGATCCGGACGACCTCGCAGAGTTCCTGCGCCGACATCGGACGGGCAATACCGGCGCCGGTGGACTGCAGCCGTGCCGAGAGGCCCGGGATGCGGGAGGCGAGGTCACGGGCAACATCTTCAGGTGTGCGCTTTTTCGATCCCGCCCGCAGGGAGGCGTTGAACGTCAGGGATACCCAGGCACGGACTGTGGCCGATCCTTCCGGGTAGGTTTCAACGACCTCGCGCAGAATCGCCTGGGCAAATGCCGGCGCGTTCGGGTCGATGTTCATTTCGACTTCGTTTCGCAGCCGGTACCCGGAGTCCGGTGCGGTCTCGACAGTTACGGCTGCGGCGTCCAGGCCTGCCTCATCGGCAAGGCCGGCGAGCCAGCCGCCCCAGTTCGCCACCCATGCGTCGACCTGCTCTGGGTCCACCAGTGAGGCTCCGTCAGGTTCGGTGGAGAAGATCACGGTGAAGTGGCTGGTGGTCGGCACATGCAGCAGCGCGAACGGGCGCTTGTAGGAGTCAGCGAACTCGTACAGGGTCGACTTCGCTGCAAGCCCCGGCAGCTGGTACATGCCCCACTGCGTCACGCCCAGGGGACCGGAACGATAGAGATTCGTTCCCGAGGACTTGGACAGCCGGAAGCTCAAGCGGGTCCCGAAGCGGTCGACGACGGACTGGCCGTGCTTGTCCTTGACGGTCAGCAACAGGGCGCTGGCCCCGGCCACGGCCAAAACGCCCAGGCCAACGAAAAGGCCCCAGATGGCGAAGCTGATGATGCCCAGCAACAGGCCGATCATGACAATCCCGGTGCCAATAGCGCCGAGGTTGCCCAGTCCAGCGGAGCGCGGTACGCGCCAGTTGCCGTAGGACGGTTCCTTGTATTCGGTATTAATTGCTGCCACTGGGGCCCTCCCCGGTTGAATTCTGCGCGGTCTGCTGTGCGGCCTGAGAGGCCTTGGACGCTACTTGTACTCCTGCGGCGACGACGAGCCCGACCGGGCCGGCGGCTTTCGCCGCTCCCGACGCGGCACCGGCTCCTGCCGTGCCAGCAGTGGCCCCTGCCCCTGCTCCTGCGGTGCTGGTAGCTCCGCCTGGGCTTATTGGACCTGTTGACCCTGGCGTCGGCTGGCCGCCGTTTCCCTTCGGGCCAGGTGTTCCGTCACTGCCCTTGGGAGAAGTGCCTGGCTGGTTGTTCTGCGTGCTCGCCGGCGTTGGTGCGGCATTGCCTTTGCCGCTGCCACTGCGGCCCAGTGACACAGCACCTGTGGCCATCGCCCCGACGGCTGCTCCTGCCCCTGCGCCGCTGCCGGAAGCAACGGCTCCGACCATCGGCGTCACGAATCGCATCAGAGCAGGCAAGGCGAACAGGGCAACGATCATCAACGTGAAGCCCGTGATGGACGTGATCAATGCGTCCTGCCCGCTGTTTTTGCCCATGAGCAGGAACGCGACCGAGTAGACGATGGCCGCCGCTGGTTTGTAGAGGATGAAGGCGATAGTCCAGCCGACCGCCTTCTGAAACCACTGCTTTCCCATCTCCGTGTTCGTGAAAGCGGCCGTGGTGGGCAAGATGCCCGCCAGGATCACCAACATGCCGCTGCGCACCACCATCAGGACGACCTGAACGAGGGAAGCAAGCAGCCCGATCAACCCCAGGACGATGAGGATAAACACCCCGACCGCCGTCTGGCCTGTCACGACGAGGATTTTCATTGACTCAGCGAAGCCCTTGCCGTCTGTGGAGCGCTGGATGATGGCGGCCGAAAAAACATCTGCCGCGATTACCAGAATCGAGATGACACCCAAGCCCAAGCCCGTTACCAGGGTGAGCGTGACCAGGGATCGCAGTAGCTCCTTCAGCGGTGCCCCGCGTTGTTCCCAGATCATTCGGATGCCACCAACGATGACGGCGAGGACCGCTAGCGTCACCGTCCAGACCGTCAGCTCGCTGTTCACCATGGAGACTACGGGACTCGGCGTCGTCCCGTCCTCGCTGGCAAGGTTCACCGTGGGCATGGAAACCCAGAAGGTAGACAGTGTCGTCACCATCTGGCTCATGCCCTCCAAGATGGCTTTCGCCATGTTGCCCATAGCGTCATCAGCGAGCCCTGAAAACCAGTCCCCTACCGGGTTCCAAGTAGGCCTCATGCTCCACTCCAAAGGATGAATCCTGAAAGGTCACGGATTTGCCGAGGCTCCTCCAAAGGTGCGCCGTTGTCGGCGACGACACCCTTCCAGTCCCCGTCTTGCCACAGAAGCGTTGTCCTCACCGAAGCAAGTCCTCCGTTGTCCGCCTTGAACGCAAGTTCCACAACGGCCTGGTTGGCCGTGTATGAGACGTTGAATCCCGCCACCTGGACCTTCACGGCCGACACTGGAGCCGAGGTCGGGAGTGCCTTCATCCCGGCATCCCGGCCGGGTCCCCTGGCTGCAAGCTGTTCAGCAATAGCTGGTTCTTTGGATGTGTCGCTGCCCAATGCCCAGAGGTTTACCGCTGCATACAACGCCCCTGTGGGTGTGTGGGCGAAGCAGGACCTAATGCCCTGATCGTCCGTCTTTCCTGGGCCGATTTTAGGATCGATTGGCGCGGCCATGGTCCCCACAAGTTCCCACTTCGTCTCCGGTGCCGCACCCAGCGCCGACTCCGATGAGGTGGGAAGTCCGCACACGCTCTCACCTGCGGCCTGCGGTGCGCTGGCTGAGGCTGAGCTGCCGGATTCGGACGGGGCAGGGCCCGGCTGCGCGTTGCCTTGTCCTTTGGGGAGCAGGAAGATGACGACGGCTGCTGCAATGAGCGCGACCACCAGCGCGGCAGCAATGATGAAACCGGGTTTGGTGAACGGATTGCTTTCGGTGGTGCTCTCTGTTGACTGGCTCATGGTGAACCTCCCGTTGTTGGTGCTGGCTTAGACGAAGGCGCGGACGATGCCGGAGGCGCCGGTGATGATGATGCAGCCCATCAGGACCCAGCCGAGACTGGCGAGGGTCTGGCCGCCCTCGCCGCGCTGGAGCGAGATGACCAGCTTGATACCGACGATGATGACGCCTAGGACTCCCAGGACCAGACCAATACCCGCCGCCCAGTTCAGGATCGTGAGCAGTCCGCCGGCCTGTGCAGGGACAGTCGGGGTGGGGTTGGGGATGACGCTGGCTGCAAGTGCGGAGAAGGAGTTCATGGTGAGACCTTTCAGTTGCTGGTGCTTGGAGTGGTGTCGGTAGCCAAAGCGGCTACGTCAGTAATGAAGCGTTGGTACTCGCGGGCCGGCGGCGTCGTGGAGTCCCCGTGCCGCCAGGCCTCTACCCAGGGCAGAGTCCAGAAGCGGGGCGCTCCCCCGCCGACGAGCGCGGCGAAGTCACGGAGCGCTTTGGGGGTCTTGCCCGGGGCGTCCGCAAGGACAGCGAGGCCGAGCAGATCAAGCTCCGGCGCAGCGCCTGATACCCACTGGGTCAATGCGTTCCTGGCGGCTGTGAGGCCGCGCATGTCCGCCCGGCAGACCAGCAGTACCCGTGGTTTGTTTCCGTCCTGCAGGACGGGCCAGCAATGATCGGCGATGCGGGCCCCATCGAGGAGTTCAGCGATTCTGCTCTCGCCGGCTCCCCCGTGGGCTCCGGTAATCCACAGCGCTGCAGAACCTGACACGGTGCGGCGGCCCAGGCGGTCTGCTGCGTCCGGTTCAACCATTCCCCGCAGCGGTGCACTGATCACGGCCGCTGGTGGCACGTGCGTCTTCGGTACTTCCTCTGCCGCACTGTCGGCGGCTGGGCTGGTGATCCAGGGGTTCAGGGACTGTTGCATGGTTCCTCCTTTCGAAGTCCGTTGGTGGGTGTTTAGAAGCCGTCAGCGACGCGGGCCGCTGCGGCCAGCCATGCCCGCTGTGTGGCGGGCTGGAGGGCTTCATAGCGGATGGGGCCGTTGACCAGGGCCGGATCGTAGGGAATGCGGACGACTGCCCGGACGAACGGCTCAAAGCCGTCCGCGATCCGCTGTGCCTCGTCTTTGGCCCTCTTCAGGGCCTCTCCGGTCATGCTGCGCTTGGCGTCGGTGGATTCGGAGACGATGACGACCGCGTTGCGTGCCAGTTCGGCGTCGTGGCCACCACGGGATTCCAGTGTCTGCAGCGTCAGCCGGGCGGCTTCTGCGCGATCCTCGATGGCCGTAACTGGCACGACGAGCTGATTGGTGTGGTCAATCATCCTGCGCCAGTTTGCTGCCCGGGCCGTGTTGCCCGAATCCATGATCACCAGCCGGTAGTAGCGGGTGAGGACCTGGTGCGCGATATCGACTTCCTCAGCGGTGACTTCGTGGTCGCCTTCTTCGTTCTCGTCCGAGCGCAGGACGTCGAACTTGTCTCCGGTCTGGTGATGGACGAACTTGGCGATTTCGGCGGCGCTGGTTGACGGGGAGAGCAAGGACTGAGATGAATCAATCAGGTCCAGAACGCTCCGGTTATGGACGCCCTTTTCTGTCCGCCACCCCAACGTTCCCTGCGACTCGTTGTTGTCCCACGCGACGGTGGCCGC
Source organism: Arthrobacter pascens (assembly GCF_030816475.1). Lineage (NCBI taxonomy): Bacteria > Bacillati > Actinomycetota > Actinomycetes > Micrococcales > Micrococcaceae > Arthrobacter > Arthrobacter pascens. The sequence continues at coordinate 15,641 of NZ_JAUSXF010000002.1, forward strand.
GCCGCTGTAGCGGGCCAGGACTGCCGAAAGCATGACCACCGTGGGGGTCTTGTTCGCCCCGCCCTTCCGGTTCACGACAGCGACCGTGCGGGGGCCGGGCCAATGCTGACTGACCGTCCGAATGTCCTCCCGTTCGGAGAGTTCTTCCGCTGAGGGGTCCATCCGGAATCCCAGGCGCGTGAGGGTTCCGCGCCAGCCCTGTGTCGCCGGTTCCAAAACCGGTGCGCTGACCAGGAACGAGGTTTCCTTCAAGCTGCGCCGGGTTGGCGGGGCTTCCTCAGCGACTACAGCCGTCTGCGGTTCTTCTGCGGCGGCCGCGGGCTGTGGTTCCGGGTTGGCTGGCGCTGGCGTGGTGCTGGATGCGACCAGGTTAGGCGGCCACGGCTGGCGTTCCTCCGACGCGGCAGAGGCAGGAACCACCGTGGGCTCTGCGGGGGCGGCCACAGGCTCAGGAGCAGCAACCGGGACCGTATCAATGACGGTCGGAGCTGCAGTCTCGGGCGTGATTTCCGGAGCTTCTGCCCGGCGGCGGGCAGGGCGCGGCTCGTAGGAGACAGATTCAATCTTGTTGTCCGGGTGCACGATCAGTTCACCGTGCCCTTCGGGATCTTCGATCTGGACCCTGACGGGGCGTTGCAGCGTCTGCGCCTCCCCCACAACAAGAGCCAAGGCATTGTTGCGAAGATCCTGCAGGGACTCCCCGCCAGGAACGACGCGCGAGTTACCCGCGACGACGACCTCCGCGGTCCCGTTATCGCGGACGATGGCCCTGATCTTCGGAAAGGCCATGACCTCGGTTGGTGTAGTACCCATGAACTTCTTCCTTTACGTGTGTGAGATGGAGAGATGAGGCGCTTAGGACGTTGGTGGGGTGAGCCGGTCGACCTTCCACAGGGAGTCTTTGCCCGTGCGGAGCAGCTGCAACGTGTAGGTCCCGGCGTTGGTGGGGACCGCTGCCGTGACGCCGTAGCCGTTGGCTTCATCGACGGTCAGCGTTGCCGCCCCGGTGACGCGGTTGGCCGGAATGTTGGCCGGGTCCACTGCCGAGTAGTCGGCGGTGGCCTGTGGTGTCAGCCAGCGGGCAAGATCGTTCGCCCACTGCTTTTCCTCCACGGCCGGGCGGGCGAAGTCCGCCATTGCCTTCTCAGCGACTTCCACAGCTTTGTCCTTGCTGGTCTGATCCCAGGTGATGCCAAGGGTGGCCGGGGCTGTACCCCCAGGGGCCTGTGGCCCGCTGTTGGCGCTCAGAGAGACGGGCGCGGACGCCGTAGGGGTGCTGCTGGCTGATTCTGCCGGTGTCGTGCTCGCTGCCGGGGCGCACGACACGCACAGCAGGGCCACGGCGAGCAGGGTCAGGGGCTTTTTCACTTCTTCTCCTCTTGAGTGGGCAGATACAGGAACGCTGAGGGGACATTGCTGCTGACTGTCCGCGTGTAGTAGTTGTGGTCATCCGGTGGCGGGTTGCCGTTGTAACCTTCTTCGACGTAGGTCCCGTCGTCTTTGACTTCCTTGACCACGGCGACGTGGCCGTAGGTTGGGTCCGCTCCCCCGGCACCGGGTGCGTACCAGACGACCGCACCGACGCGGGGTGTCTTGCCGGTGGGCCAGCCCTTGGCGTCCCAGCCGGCCTTCCAGGTCAGGGCCGAGCCGAGGCCCTGCCCGTCCGGGCGGAAGTTACCATTGAGGAATTTGAACGGTGCACTGGTGGAACCCATCTGCTGGTTCACCCGCCACAGGGCGAAGTCCACGCATTCGCGGTAGAACATGCCCAGCGGCGACGCGGCGGCTGCCCCGTCTCCGACCTGCATCCAGGTCGGAGAGTTTTTCCACGGGTAGTCATTCCCGGCACCGGACTGCCCCGGTATGGCGCAGTCGCTGCCCTTCAGCGAGAGCTTCCCGTCCGAGAGTTCCTGGACGAGTTTGACGGCCTCGGGCCAGTACTTCTGGTAGTGATACGGGTCCGCGTTGCGCTGAACCTTGTTGCCGGCGATGGTCGGCTCCAACAGCTCCCAGCCGGGAACGGCCTGCAGTGCTTTGATGAAGTTCTTTGCGCTGGCGGCGGGGTCCATGCGGTCTGCGTAGGAGCCCCATGCGCCGTTGTCGCGCTGCTGGAACAGGCCGCGGGAGTCGGGTCCGGGACCGTCGCCGTGGTCCAGCACCCGCAGCCCTGACTCCCCCAGGGAGACCATGACGCTGATCATCTGGCCCTTGACGGACAGGTTCACTGCCTTGCCGGCACCCATGATCGCCGCGGCGTTCTTCAGCTGCTCCTGGGTGTAACCCTCAACCTTGGTGTTGCCGTCGATGACAACGGAAACAGCCGGGCCGCAGTTAGCGGCAGCCGGTTTCGCCGGGGCCAACAACAGCAGCATGGCGAAGATCAGGCTAAGGAACAGGCCAGGGAGGGCAATGAGTGCCACCATGCCAAGCGACTTACGCTGCATCAAGACAGTCCCTCTGCCCGTTTGCGGACCCAGGAATCCTTGATCCACAGAGGGCCGGCGGCTTCGACGGTCAGGACAACGCCAGGGCGGCGGATCCGCAGCACCACTCCCGGCCGATTGTCATTGAAGACTTCGGCCGCCCGATGGGAGGTCAGCAGGCCCGCGCCCTTCAGATCCGTAAGGGCATCCTGAAGGGAGTCCCCCAGTCCTGTGCGGCGGGCGAGCTCCGCCTCGTAAGTGACGCAGGCCGCGCGGCCCTCAACGAACTCACGCTCATCCATCAGCTCCAGAAGCTCGTTGAGCACCCGCACGTGCCCGGCAGGAGCGTCCAGGTCAGTAACCCAGGATTGGAAGGCTATACGTTCCTGGGCAGCACGTTCGCGCAGCTCCCTGTGCATCGGCCAAGGTGTGCCGAACGGCAACATACTTTTCAAATCCTGTCCCTCCCCCGGGCATCGTCTCGACGTCCACCGGCACCGCCGACAAATTTCATTCGCCGAACCAGCTGGCAATTCCCCACATGTTCCGCCGGAAGTGCTTGTCAATCACTACCGGTCAGAAGCGCATCTCGTAGGTGCCTGTGAGCGCGTGACAGACTTTGTCAAAGTCAATCTCTCCATCGAATGGAGGGGCGCCCCGGCAAATTGTTCCCCACTTTCATGAATGACGCTTGTCAAGTGAAGGATTTGAGACGCAACTCTCGCTGCTCATGCAGACACTCGCAAGGAGCCTGCAGACGTAGGGCGGTGCGCTTCCTCGGCTGGCCAGCAAGAGAAAGGGCCGCCTGAAGTTCCTCGATTCCATTGGTCCCCCTCGATATCGAACTACCGCTCATGCGGATCAACTCGCGGCACATAGACGAGCATAGCGGCTAGTTTAATTATCCGCTATTCTCTAGTCATGCTTATAGACCTGTGGATACGGCAAGATTGTCCCTATGCCCCGATACGTTCGACCCAACACAGCTGCTTCCTTGGAGCGGGTCATTAACGCCTTCGGCAATCTGACGAAGGTTGCAATCATTGGGCATCTGAGGGAACACGGACCCTCCACGCGAAGCGATGTAGCAAAAGCCCTGGAGATTGGGGTGGCGACGGCCAAGCACAACCTGCAGTTGCTCGCGGATGAGGGTGTTGTGCTCGAGGATCCGCCAGCCACGGAAGAACGAAACGGCATGCGGGTCAGGTACACCCTGGTTGGTTCTGAAGTCGAACAGCGGTACGTGGAACTAGGCCGAGCGTTGGGTCTCAACTAAGCGGTAAGTACAACTATCGACACGCCAGACGCTGCATCTCCCACTTAATCCTTAGCGTTAACGCTAATTTTGGCGCTATGACTACTACACCCCTTCGTCGCAAGCGCGGGACAGGCTTGGACAATGTCCAGCTGGTGACAAGTGTTCCTAGCGAAGATAAGCAGCTCGTCGTCGCCTTGGGTAATCGCTTAGGGATGTCCCAGAGCGAAGTCATGGAAGTTGTACTGAAGCACCTGCGCGATGAAATCGCACAGGATGGCATCCCCACATGGTTTGACCGCGCTCAACTACCGGAGGACCTGTTCACTTCTAAGGCCAGTTAAAAACTGAAGGCCCGCACTAGGCGGGCCTTCAAAAGTATGCGTTCAGATCCTGTTCTTGGCGGGATGAGATCTGAACTTTTTAGCCAACACCCACCCAGTGGGTGGATCTTGTCGTACCCATCCAGTGGAGAGGAACTGGTCTCATCGTACCTGAACCCGATTCCGAGTCAATGCACGCTCTACCGAGTGTCGGCTGTCAAGTTACGCCCGAACAGGCGTGGATCCTAGCTCCGCTCATCGCCGGGCAGTCCACATACCGGCTGGGCCGGTGGATAGGTGACCGCTTCCAGTACCCCCGACCCAAGAACCATCCCAGAATCACCCGCCACCTGCCGCAAACGCCGGCAGCAGTCATGGTCCACGGCCCCGATGGCTCCGTGGCCACGCTTTGCTTGGACCTCGATACCTCCAAGGCAGCTCCTGCTGTCGTGCGATCGGACGCTGCACGCCTCTCCGCGTTGCTGGAGAAATGCGGCCTGCGCTTCGTTGAGGACTTCTCCCCCAGCGGCGGCCGCCACCTTTATGTCCCGCTGTCTGAACGGCTCGACGGCGCCCAGGCGCGAGCACTAGTCGAAGCCCTGGCACTGACGTGTCCCAGCCTGGACCCCGGTCCCCACCAGAACGTAACGGACGGCTGCATCCGCGTCCCTGGATCCACGCACAAAAGCGGGGGCCACCAAGTACTCGTGACTCCACTGACCGCGGCTTATGACATTCTGCGTCGCCGCAACCCGGGTACGGTCGTAGCCCGGCTGCGGCACGCACTCGCTCCGGAGCTCCGGCGCCTCCAGGAGAACCGTCGCCGGAGCCGGCTTGCGGCAACGCCGGCCGGCCTCACCTTTCCCGCTCCAGCGAGAGAGACTGCCGTCCGCAGGATGGCCCGTACTGGCCTCTATGACTCCGGAAGCTATGCCAGCCCTTCAGAGGCACGCATGGCCATCCTCTGCTCCATGGCGGCCTCGGGACACACCGCCCAGGACGTACGTGCTGCCATGACAGACCGCTACCCCGGCCTCGCTGCACTGTACGGATCAAAAGCCGACCGACTACTGGAGAAAGAGTTCTCCCGGGCAGTCACCTTCACCGCAAAAAGCACAGCAGCGGGAAGGGGTTCACAAAGTGCCCACATTAACGACACAAGCCACCCTGAATACTCACAGGGGGGGCTATCCGAGCGCTCTAGCACTGCTGCTGTCCAGCAGCTTGCCAATGACGTAGAGAACGTCCTCTACGCTGTCTTGGACCAGAAGCTCATCAAGAACTACGGCCGCGAGAGTACCGGGCTAAGGCTCCTGTTCCGGTCAGTGTTGGGTTACGTACGGACGACTGGCCGCGACGTCCTTGACGTCGGCTGCAGGACGTTCGCTGCGGCGAACGGCAAACACCATGCGACAATCGCCAGGCTGTTACCAGTTCTCGCTGCAGCGTCCGATGGGATTCTGACGAAAGTCGCAGATGCGCGCGGGCGAAACGCGGACGTCTACCTCATCCAGCTGCCCGAGTCCTACCGCAAGCTGGCTAAAGACCTGTCTTGGCGCCAGGGAAAGATCTACGGCGTCAGACCAGTATTTCGTAGCCTCGGTGACACTGCGGCTCTGGTGTACGAAGCAATCGAACGCTCACGCCTCTCCCCCACTACCGCCGGCATCACCAGAGCCACCGGATACTCCCGAACCGCGGTAGACAATGCCCTGGCGGCATTGCTCGCCGTCCGCATGATCCACCGGGCCGGCCGTGAATGGAGAGTTACGGCCGGCGCCAACCTTAAAGCACTGGCCCGCCGATTGGGCGCACTGGAGGACTTCGAAGAGCAGGTCTCGCGTCACCGCAGAGAACGTGCTGCATGGCAGGCATGGTTGGACCGGCACAGCACCCGAATAGATGAGAATGACGTCCACGACCCCGAGCAAGACGAGTACTGGGCCTTGACGGAGCAGGACGTGGGCTGGGCGCAACTGCTAGGAGTGTCCTAGCAGCCCTGTGAACGTGCTGTCATTCTGTCATGACAGAATTATTTCAAACGAGAATAAATATGTCATGACAGATTGATTGTTAGATTGACTGATTGATAGCATGATGGATGTATTGACAGATAGATTGATTGACGAACATCTATCAATCTGTCAGTCTGTATTTAATTGAGAGGGGATCGACCATGAGAGTGACCGCCATAGGAAACCGAAAGGGCGGGGTGGGCAAGACGTCCGTAACCCTGGGCCTTGCCACAGGACTGAGGCTTATCGGGAAAAAGGTCCTGGTCATCGACCTGGACCCCCAAGCCAACGTCACCGATGCGCTGGAAGGGGCCGGGGAGTTTGACATCTTTGATGTCCTCTACGGGGGAGAAGCAGGCACCCTCGGCCAGGCGATCACTACAACCTCGTGGGCGGGTATTGACCTCATCCCCAGCTCCGAGTCGTTGGCTCGGCTGGAATCAGAAAGCATCATGACACCAGAGATGCGACTCAAGGCAGCAGCCTGGGGAGCGGAGGAGCTGGAAGCATACGACCATATCCTCATTGATTTGCCGCCGGCCTTGGGAAGGCTGACCCTGAATGGATTGATCTGGGCTGACCGAGTTCTGGTGGTCACGGAACCGGCCGCCTTCTCCGTGAAGGGTGTGACGGAGTTCTTGGAAACTGTCAAGAAGGTGCAGTCGCTGCCCCATCTGAACCCAGCCTTGGAATTCATAGGCATCATCATCAACAAAACCAGCTCGCCGCTAACCGGCGAGCACGCATTCCAGATAGGCGAACTGGAGGCCGAATATGGCCGTGACGTGAAGGCGCCGCACCTGCCACTGAGGACAGCGATGCAGGACTCGATCAGCAGCAGAGCGCCGCTGACAAAACTGAACAGCAGGGGAGCGGTCATCATGACTGAGAAGTTCGTCGCTCATGCACGTTACCTGGATGGGGTGAACTAAATGGCTGTGGAAAGGAAATCATCCATTCGTAAGGCCCCGGCAGCAGATGTCGTTGATGTCCTTACTTCCACCAAGGCGGAAACAGCGGATCCGAAGCCCGATGCGGAGCCGGCCACCGAAGCGCGGGCGGTCAAGGCGCCACCTGCTTCCGCTGTTACGAAAGGGCCCGGACCGGGGCGCCCAAGGAGTAAGAGAAGGATGGAGCCATTTTCATCCAAGATTGAGATCGAACTCCGCGATGAAATGGACGCCTACATCGAGGCCGCCGGACTAACGATCACAGACTTCCTTGATGAAGCGATAAGAGACCGCCTAAATAAATAATTATGCCCAGACGGAATTATTTAACGTCTCCCCAAATCCGCCGGTAACTCATCGCAGGCTTGACAGGTGATGCGGCGCCAATCGAGCTAGCGTGGCCCTGAACCATTCTGGGTAAGGGGACATGTCGATGGCAGGGCGAAAGAAGCAAGTAGATGGCCAGCTGAGCTTTGAGGCTCTGTGGGCGGCACCAGAGGAGGACCGAAATGAACAAGTACGGCATGCAGGCACAGAAGGCGTGGCAGCAAGCCAGTCCGACACACTATTCTCAGATCCCGGACCAGGACGAGTTCTTCACCCAGCTGGGGGAGCAGGCAGCGGAGCAGATCGCGGAACTGCAAACGAAGCTGGCGGGCCCGGACCCGGCAGGGGAGAGCTACTTCGAGAAAGTCGGCCGGTTGAACGCAGCCAAGAACCAAGCCGAGGAAATAGTCAGCCACGACCTCCTGGCACCACCGGCGACGGAAGAGGACGAGGAGAACGTGAATCCGGAGCTGCAGCAGTACCTGGATTGGAAGGCCGAAGCGGAGGACCTGCGCCGGCAACTGTAACCGGCCTGTCGGACCGCTTCCGTCCGGCCTCCCAGGACGACATGGCGCCGTCCGGGGCACGATCACGTATCCGGGCCAATCTTGAAGCGCTGGAAATCCTGCGCACTCTCGAATCCGAGGGCCGGCCAGCGACGGACATCGAGCGAAGTTCGCTTGCTCGGTGGGGGAGCTGGGGCGCCCAGGGCGTCTTCCAAATCTTCGACGAGGGTCGGGGAGAGTACGAGCCTGACCGCCAGCACCTTCGCAGCCTGCTCTCTGTCTCCGAGTACGACGCTGCCCGCCGGACCACAATCAATGCCCACTACACCGACGCCGCCTACGTGCAGTCCATCTGGGCAGCAGTGCGGCAGTTGGGCTTCGACGGCGGTAGTGTCCTGGAACCGGGCTCAGGCGTTGGGACATTCGTAGGATTTGCACCCGACAACGCCGCCATGACCGGTGTCGAGCTGGACCCGATCACCGCAAAGATTTCCCAGGCCCTTTACCCCGAGGCCAGTATCCGGTCTGAATCCTTTGCGGACACCAGGCTGCCCTCCGGCCACTTTGACATGGCAATAGGCAACGTGCCCTTCGCCAACGTCACCCTGCACGACCCCCGGCACAACGCTGCCGGCCATTCGATCCATAACCACTTCATCCTCAAGTCCCTGGCGCTCACACGCCCTGGTGGCATGGTGGCCGTGCTGACCTCCAGCTTCACCCTCGACGCGACCAACCCCGCCGCGCGTCGGGAAATGAACCAGCTCGCGGATCTCGTCGGCGCCGTCAGGCTGCCCACCGGCTCACACCGCAAAGCCGCAGGCACCGACGCCATGACAGACCTGCTGATCTTCCGGCGGAGGGAATCCGCCCAGGAGCCGGCCTCCACGCTCTGGGAAACCGTCAGTGCCCGCAGGATCGATGGAACGATCACGCGCCTGAACTCCTACTTCGACGAGCACCCGGACCGGCTGTTGGGTGAGCTGCACGTCTCCCACGGCATGTACGGGGCCGAAACCCTCCAACTCACCGCCGATGACCTCACCGCCGTCCCGGCCCAGCTGGACGCCGCCCTGGCCAGCATCGTGGCCGAAGCACGCCGGGACGGCATGATCTTCTCCGAACGGACCACCGACCAGGAACAGCAACGCGCCGCCTACATCCCCGCAGCGAGCCACGAGTGGGAAGGCCACATCGCGGCCGCCGAGACCGGCTTCACCGTTGTCCAAAACGGCCAGCACATCGACCTGGCCGTCCCCAAGACCCAGACCCGTGAACTGAGCCTGCTGCTGGAACTGCGCGACCAGGCCCGGCAGCTCCTGGGAGCCGAAGCCGAAAACCGGGACGACACCGCAGAGATCGACGCGATGCGCCAGGGGTTGAAGTCCTCCTACGAGGGCTACCTTGGCACCTACGGCCCGATCAACCGCTTCACGCTCCGGAACACCGGGCGCGTGGATGAAGCCACTGGAGAAGCCATCCAGTCCCGGGTCACGCCCCGGGCCGTTGCGACCCTCCGCCAAGACCCCTTCGGACCGCTGGTGATGGCCCTGGAGAACTTCGACGACGGAACCCAGAAGGCCACACCGGCCGCCCTGCTCTCCACACGCCAAGTCCAGCCCCGCAGACCAGTCCTCGGTGTAGACACGGCCGAGGAAGCCCTCGCCGTCACCCTCGACACCGTAGGAAGCGTGGACCTCGACTACGCCGCCAGCCTCCTGGGCCTCGGCCCGGAAGAAACCCGGCAAGCGCTGGGAGAGAGCATCTACGAAATCCCCGGCAACGAAACCACGTATCAGACGAGGGCCGAATACCTGTCCGGAAACGTCCGCGAGAAGCTGGACGTGGCCCGGGCAGCAGCACTGACCGATGAACGGTTCACCACCAACGTCCGCGCCCTCACCGAGGCAATCCCGCAGCCGCTGGGCATGGACGAAGTGGAAGCCCGCCTCGGAGCCGTGTGGATCGACGCCCCAACGCACCAGGCATTCGTCCAGGAAATCCTGAACGACCCCTACGCCACCGTCTCCAACGCCGCCGGCTCCATGTGGGAAGTCAAAGCCAACCGGCACACGCTGGCTGCCACCAGCACCTGGGGCACCCAAAGGATGCCGGCCTCGGACATCATCAAGCAGGCCCTGGAACAGCGCCCCGTCCGCGTCACGGACGAAGGCGAGGACAACCGCCGCATCCTGAACCCCACCGAAACCGCCGCCGCCCAAGAAAAAGCGCAACTGCTCCAGGAACGCTTCAGCGAGTGGGTCTGGGAGGAACCAGAACGCGCAACACGGCTGATCGATGAGTACAACCGCCGCTTCAACTCCATCGTCCTGCGCGACTACAGCACCGAAGGGGACCGACTGACCCTGCCGGGCATGGCCAAGGACTTCGCGCCCCGGCCGCACCAGCGCGCTGCCGTGGCCCGGATGCTGTCAGAACCGGCCGTCGGCCTGTTCCACCAAGTCGGTGCCGGAAAGACGGCCGAAATGGTCATCGGCGCGATGGAGCTGCGTCGCCTGGGCATGGTTAACAAGCCCGCGGTGGTCATTCCCAACCACATGCTTGAACAGTTCGCCCGCGAATGGCTCCAGATCTACCCGCAGGCCCGGATCCTGGCCGCATCATCAAACGATCTGGTCAAGGACAAGCGCCGGGAGTTCGTGGCCCGCGCAGCGGCGAACGAATGGGATGCGGTCATCATGACCCGCTCCGCCTTTCAACGGATCAGCCTCAGCCCCGAGGCCGAGACCGCCTACATGCAGACCGAAGTCGCCCAGATGCGGGCGGAACTGGAAGCGGCAAAGGAGAACGGCCAGGAAAACGGCAAAGCCAACGCCAGCATCGTCAAACGCCTGGAAAAACTCGTCCTGACTCAGGAAGAACGGTTCAAAGCCAAGCTCGACACCCCCGCCGACCCCGGCATCAGCTTCGAGGAAACCGGCATCGACTACCTCGTCGTGGACGAACTCCACGACTACAAGAACCTCGAAACCCCCAGCAACATCCCGGGCGCCGCGATCCAGGGATCCCAGCGCGCCACCGACCTGCATATGAAGGTCGAGTTCCTGCGGGAACGGGAAGGCCGCAGAGTCATTACCGGCGCCACCGCCACGCCCATCGCCAACTCCGTGACGGAAATGTACGTGATGCAGCGCTACCTGCGCCCTGACCTCCTCAAAAGCGCCGGCATCCACGACTTCAACACCTGGGCAGCCACCTTCGGGCAGGTCGTGGAAGAGATGGAACTGTCCGTGGCCGGCGGCGACAGGTTCAAGCTCAAGAGCCGCTTCGCAAAGTTCCAGAACGTTCCGGAACTCTTGAAGATGTTCCACACATTCGCGGACGTGAAGACCGCTGAAGACCTGAAACTGCCAACCCCAGACCTTGCACCCCGGCCCGGTGACGGGCCGCGCCAGCCCCACATGCTCGCCGTGGACCCCAGCCCGGAACTGAAGGCCTACATCCAGGACATCGGGGAACGCGTGGATCGAATCCAGGGCCGTCTCGTGCCCTCAGAGGAAGACAACATGCTCAAGGTGTCCTCCGACGGCCGCAAAGCCGCCCTGGACATGCGCCTGGTGGACCCCGCCATGATCCAGACGGGCCCGACCAAGGTCAGCGCCACGGCTGACCTGCTGGCCAGCGTCTATCAGGAGAACAAGGACCGCATCTACACCGACCCTTCCACTGGGGAGCCGGACCCGGTGCCCGGTGCCCTGCAGATCGTGTTCTGCGACCTCGGAACCCCCTCCGAACGCTGGAACGTCTACGGCGAACTGAAGGACCAGCTGCGCCGCAGGGGAGTGCCCGAACACATGGTGAAGTTCATGCACGACGCCAAAAACGACACCGAAAAAGGCCGGCTGTTCGCCGCCGCCCGTTCCGGCCAAATAGCCGTCCTCGTAGGATCAACGCTGAAAATGGGGGTCGGCACCAACATCCAGAAGCGCGCCATCCACCTTGTCGACATGGACGCACCTTGGCGTCCGGCCGACGTCGAACAACGCCACGGCCGCATCGTCCGCCAAGGAAACCAGAACCCCGAGGTCCGCATCACCCAGGTCGTGGCCAAGGGATCCTTCGACTCCTTCATGTGGCAAGGACTCGAGCGCAAATCCCGCTTCATCAACCAGATCATGAAGGGCCGGCTGGACGTCCGCGAAATCGAGGACATCGGCGACAACACCCTGAACTTCGCCCAGGCAAAAGCCATCACCAGCGGAAACCCGCTGGTACTGGAAAAGGCCGTAGCAGACCAGGAACTCGCCCGGCTCAGCAGACTGGACCGCGCCTATAACCGCAACCTCGTCGCCGTCTCCCACACCAAGCGCGGAGAACAGAACGCCGTCGACGCAGCCGACGCCGACCTGCCACTGATCCGCCAGGGAATCGAACGTATCCAGTCAACAGCCCGCGAAGCCTTCACCATCCAGGTCGACGGGAAAACCCTCGACACCAGAAACGACGCGGCCGAAGCACTGCAGGCCTGGGCGGGGCGCAACAGCCACCGCCTGGTCAACCTGTACGGCTACGACGAACTGGGCGTCATAGCAACAGTCGGGGGTCACGACCTCCGCGCCAAGCTGATGCCAGCCATGGACCTGGACCGCGCCACGGTAGAAGTCCGCGTCCATGGCGTGCCCCGAGCCACCACACAGATCGGCCGAAGAAGCATACTTTCCGCCGACGTCGGTACCATCCGCCAGCTTGAAAACAGGATTTCTTCCCTGCCGAAACTGGCAGCCGACGTCGAAGAACGCAGAAGCGAAGCTCTCGCCAGGATCGAGCAAGCCGATAAGGCCCTCACCGAACCGTTCAAGCACGCCGCCGCCCTGAAAAACGCAAGAACCGAGACAGCCCGCATAGACCAGCTGATGGCCGAAGCCTCCAAACCGGCGGGACAACCTACGCAGGCGATGACGGCAGAGCCTGAGGTCCAGGTAGACCCGGAGCTCCAGCGGATGCAGAAGCTCCACCGCGCCTCGTTCCCTCAACGCCCAGGGACTTCACCGGGCCCAGCCGAGCCCGTTCACAGTCGCCCGCATCAACCTCAACCAAAGAGGGACCGCGACCTCGAACGGTGAAAAGTCCTCGCGCAGCTGGGGCGCTAGTGGTAGGGGTTAATAGGATTTTTGCGCGGGGCTTTGCGCCCGCGCACCCTCCCGGCCCGCCATCCGGGAAGATCCGTATTCAGTTGCGTTTCCTTGTCCGGATCCAGTTCGCGTCTTCGGTGCTTCATCCGTTGGCTGTGTAGCCACACGCCCAGGGTCCGCTCTTGATCGGTCTCGGTCCCTTTGTGCCGGGGCCAGTCGTTGCCGGCTGCTATGTAGTCCATCAACTCGGCCAGGCGCTGGTGCCAGCGTGCTTCATCCTTGGCTTTACGGCTCGGCTGTTGATCCCAGCCGGGAATTGCCTTCAGGCCGTCCCTGTAGATGGGGGAGAGGGCGCCCCGGATGGCGTCCTGCCGCCGTCGCTGCAGCCATACCGCCAGTGCCCGTTCCCCGGGTGCTGTGCCCTTGAATGAGGGGAGTCTGCCCTCCGTTGTGTAGAGGTCGATGAGGTCTTCCATGTTCCGCAGACCCGCGCCGGTAGGTTGGACCGGTGTGCCGGCCGCTGCCCGATGCTCATTCCGAATGGATGGGTCGGCCTGGGCTGCGATGTGGAGGTGGTAGCGGACGGTGCTTTTCCCTACACCTGCTGCGGCAGCGATCGCCGGCGAAGGGATGCCTTGCCGGTACATCTGCACCCATTCCGGATTCGGGGCTGCCCGCCTAGTTTCCGTCATTGAGGCTTTCCGTCAACTCAACTTCCAAGGGCATCCGAGACATTCACCTGTCCGGCCAGGGTGTCCAGGGTGACAGATAGTCGGCCGGGGCCATTACTCGGTCGCCAGGTGTGTAGGCGCTCATTTTTTGACTATGTCGGAAGCAGGACGACTCACCAGAGCGGGCCCGGATCGCCTGGCGCCTCTGCTAGGTCCGTTCCTCTCTCAGGTCGACCCCTGTTCTGCCGCGCACGAAGGACGTCCAGTCGGTATGCCTGATCCAGTTCTTGGTGTCCATGAAATGCAGTGTCCAGGCCAGTATCCGGGAAACAGCTGCTACGTCTGCCACGTCGATGCTGTAGCTCATGCTGGCCGAGTCAGGGTCACAGGCGCTGTGGTACACCCGCCACTGAACCTTTTGGGGCTGCCCTGTCGTATCCGGTGTGAGCTCGAGTCCGCGCGGTCCAGGCGTGTCCGGATGGATCTCCCGCTCCTGCCGGGCCCGCTCAGCCAGATTGACGGCCGGCATGTCAACGGAAAGGTAGCCTTCCGAGCCTGCAACATCCTCGCCACACTTATCGCACTGCCATTTCACGATCTGATCATTTGTCATAGCGGTTCCCCCTGGACGGCTGTGCATCACAGACTACCTTCGGAGTCGAACAACATCGACGCCAGCGGGCCTGTGCGGCATGCTCACCGCGTGCAAGATTCCTAGCCATTGGTTGACGGATCGAATGGTGAGACCGGGTGTCGGGTTCATGACTCAGCGTTTACCAGCTCGGTCAGGCTCGGGCGGGGCAGTGTCAGATCACCTGCGGTAGCGGTAGATAACGTTTCCTTTCGGACGATGAAGGTCTCACACCGTTGCGGTTCCAGTCCGATTCGACCATGGGCGAGCTTCCCCCATCAAGGAAACCCCAAGCTTTACGCAATATCCTCCGATGTCAGGCCCTGCAGTGAAATGTGCACGTAGCGTTAACGGATGGCCCATTCAGCAGCAGCCGGCTCCGGCGACACCGGCACGTACATCTTCGGTGCAGCGGCACATTCCAATGAACTCGAGAGCGGCGTCCTGACTCTAGATGATCAGGAGCTGCCGTTGGTGGACGCGGCGGTCCTTCAGGACCTGGAAGACGAGCTTGGGCAGCCGGAGATGGCCTGGAGTTTTGCCAATGACTATGCCGTCATGTGGAGGCTGCGGGAGCGCTGCCTCCTCGATTCACTCGAGCGGGAGGATCATTCCGCAGCCCTTGATGCGGTGATCAGCCTGAAAGTATCATCCGCCATGGTCGGCGGACTGCGCCTGGCGCGTCTCGCGGGGGCACTGGAAATTACCCTACGTAAAGGCGATCTGCGTGCTGGACTGTCATTCCTGGCCTTCATTTCAGTCCTCGGCCAAGCGACGGTAAAAGAACTTCAGTCGCGGTACGTTCAGGCGGGCGGATAGCCGCGGAAGGCCCATGTTCCCCGTTCAGTTCGGGCTGCCCCTTCAGCGGGGCTTGGCCAACCGGTATCCCACTCCCCGGACCGTCAGCAGCCAGCGCGGCGAATCCGGGTCATCGCGGAGCTTGCGGCGGATATTCGCGACATGCACCTCCACGGCCCGTTCATCGGAGTCACCGATGAAGGCATCCTGGTCGTAGTAGCTGCCTCGGACGGCACGGACGAGCTCGGCTTTCGTCACGACCGCTCCTGCCCCACGAAGCAGCTCCTGCATCAGGTCGAACTCGCTTCGCGTCAGTTCCAAGGCCGCCCCACTGACGGAGGCTGTCCGGCTCCTGCTGTCCAGAGCCAAGCCGTTGTGCCGCAGCACCGACTCGCTGCCACCCTCCTTCGCCGGCGAGGACTCCGACTGCGCTTCTGAAGGGGCTCCTACCGGTGTCTGCGGCTGCTGCCGGCGCATCATCGCCGAGATTCTCGCCCGCATTTCCCGCGGCCGGAACGGTTTGGTGATGTAATCATCGGCTCCGCCGTGAAGGGCAGTGAGCAGATCGGTCTCCTCGGTCCTCCCGGTGAGCATGACCACATAAGCGCTGCTGAAGCCGCGGATGCGGCGCAGGACCTCAAACCCGTCGATGTCCGGCAGACCCACATCCAGAGTCACGACATCGGGACTCTGGTCCCGAACCATTTCAACGCCATCGCGCCCGCAGGTCGCTGTGTGGACTTCAAAACCTGACTGCAGGAGCACACCCTCGATCAGGTTCCGCATATCGGCGTCGTCTTCAATAACTACAGCCACGCCTAAGTCACTCATGGACCCCCACGGTCACCCGTGAATCCACGTCAGCCCAGCGCGGACCCGATATTCACAGCACACTCCCTAAGTTACAAGGAACAACGGGCCTTTGGGTGAACTGTTTTTCTGTCCCGGAAGAAGGCCCGAACTGGCGTGCACTCGGGTCTGGGCATATTGAGCTGAGCCCAGGATTTTCAGCACGCGGAACGGACCGGCAAAGTCCCGAACCGCCTCCGGACGATATCAGGATTCCGGACCATTCGATCATGGCATGCCATCCCTGTCCGACTACCCGGCAACGACTTCAGACAGCGACCTTTCGGAACATGTTCCCCTGGTCAGCTGGAGATCTCTGCCGCCCAGGCCCTGATGTCCTGGGCGGTGAAACGGACTCCCGGGAGGACAGCCTGGAGTCTTTGGGTTAGTTCTGCTTCCACCACGAAGAGCGGCATCCCGTTCGCCACCGCTTGGGTGTCGCTGATGATCCCTTCGGTCCGTTTCAGCAGAACAGTCAGCATCATGTCCGCGTCCCGGTCGCCCCGTGAGCCGCCACGGACGGGCTGATGCCTGGTGTCCCAGGCCGTCAGGAGCCCGCTCTGCGGCGTCTTCACCTGGCCGGCGTGAACGCCCAGCCATTTCATGGCATCTGCGAAGGAGGCGAAGAACTTGGTGGGGCAGACCGGGGAATGCCTGGCCACGTAGAAGTCCACGATGACCCGGTCCACAGGCGAAGCCCCTACCACCGCCACGCGGGTCAGTGGCCAGGCGCCAGCAAACACGGTCCGGGCCCTATGCTCCAGCCCTCCAATCCGGGTCACGTCGACGAGCATGGGGCGAGGACGGCTCGAACAAAGAGCGCTGACCTTCGACGTCACGGCACGGGCATCCTCTTCCGTCACAACAGCCCCACTGCTCCACCGCAGGTACAGCACGCCGCCGGAAAGTTCGACGGCGCCGTCGTCGCCAGCCAGTGTTTGATGCGTCATAAGGTCCCCCAAGAACCGACCTGGCTGCGGCAGTTGGCCGCCACAGTTACTCCGTAAGGTGTGAATCCCAAGGAGTGATTCGACTCTAATCCTTCTGGCACCAAATGATGTGAAACACGCTGTTTCTGAATGCTTCGGCAATCCCTGATGCCCGGCGGTACCCTCGCCTGGAGGCCCGCTGCAGTGTGCGTGAGAGCATTGGACTGGCTGGACCAAACGTCCGTCGGGCCCGCCGCGCCACCGGCAGGTCCTTAAATCGAGTCGGGGAGGTCGCGTGTTCGGTGGGCGGTGAAGCGGAGATTTGGCGTACTGATCCTGCCACTCTGCGCGATGTGCTCCTGGACCGCGCCGCTGTGGAAAGCAGACTCGAAGGATGTCCGCCACTTGAGCGCGTATGGATCCTTTCCCTGCTCGGCCGGGACGAGGAAGCCGTGGCCGAAGGACGACGCCTGCTGGGGGAAGCACAGGACCGGTTCCGGCCCCTGCTCGTTCTTGCCCAGGCCTATCAGCGACAGTACAGGTGGCATGAAGCGGCCAAATTGCACGAGGAAGCCCTCCGCTTGGCAAACACCCGCGCACGCGAAGCGCTGGTGCGGCACCAGATCGGGCGACGCCTCTTCGACGAGGCGCTATACCGCGACGCCGCAGCAGAATTCGAGTGGGCCTATGACCTATACAGAACTACCGGCCGGGACAGGCTCGCGAAAATCTCCAGGCAGGCCATGAAGCGTGCCCGCGAGATCTACGACCAGTCCTGAGCGCCTCCGTCCGCGGCGGCCCATTACCTCCCCCCTAGCCATATACCGAAGGCCTGGCACCGACGAGGCCATAGGTGCGCAGACTCCGACACATCGCCTTTCAAAGGCATTGTTGAGCAAATCTTGAGCCTCTCTACGGGTCATCTTGAGCTTGACTGTGTATTGGGGTTCTCTCCGGTTAGGATCGGCGGGTTGGCCTACTGAAAGGCGCCTTTGTGATGGATTTCCTCCGCTATGTCACCGGTCTCGCCGTCTTCCTCAGCGCCTCTTTTGTGCTGGCGTTCTCCGCCCACCTGGTCCTGATGCGACATACGAAGCGGAAGCACGCGGCCCTCTCGAGCCAAGAGCAGTAGCCGCCGACCATGCCCTACATCGACATCAACCCCCATCGACAGCGCCCCAAATGGCTCGGATACCTCGTGCTGGCCATACTGGCGGCCCTTACCGTCATTGTCGTCATCGCCGCTCTTGCCGGCACCTAAGCGTTTCCGGCCAAATATAGAGTTATCCGCGACGTAAGGAAATCCATATATCGGCTCAATACCTGAACTGGTAAGCCGGTCGTCGGAGGCACGTGATCCGCGGCGGCTACCTCGTTGCGAGGTTGTGCTGGCTGACGAAATGCGGGGGCGCAATTTCCCGAGGTCGAGGTGGGCGGCGCTAATCCCTGAGGCGCTTGACGTAATCAGCCATCCCGGGGACTGTGAAGGCGACCGTACCCAGCGCGGGTGAGTAGATGATGCCCTTTTCAATCAGTGAAGCTCGGGTCATGGTCATGGAGCTTTGCTTCTTCTGAGCTCTGAGGGCGAGTTCAGCTGTGCTGGATCCGGCGTCTCCGTCGTCGGCCATTAGTCGGAGGAAGGTCTTCTCTGCCTTCGAGGCCCGTTTCCACCGGGAGGGGAAGAAACCCTGATCCAGCTGTGCGCGTCCTATTTCGACAGCAATTTCAGCGTCGCCCAGGGTCACGAGTTTTTCTGGGGCGGTTTCCCAGGCCGCGTAGCCGTACTCCTGGAGGAAATAGGGGTACCCGCCGGAGGCGGTGAGCAGTAGCTCTTTTGCCTCGGGGGCGAAAGATGCCCCGTACCGCGATGCAGGTACCACGAGGGCGGATTCGGCGGCCTCTCGGGTCAGGGCGCCGATGCTGCGGTAGTTGAAGATCCGCTCTGCATAGGAGCGCGCTTCGCTCAGGACGGAAGGGAGGTTGGGCAGTCCTGCCCCGGCAATGTAGAAGGGCCATTCACGCTGGTTTGCCAGGTGTTGGGCGCTGAGTAGTGCGGTGATCAGCCCGTCATCGAGGTCCTGCATCTCGTCAATGATGAAGACCAGGCCGGTCCTGTTTTCCGCCAGCGCTCCGCAGAGGTCCTCGACGAGTTCCTCCAGGTCTACTTCGATGGACCCGGAGTCGGCACGTCCCTGGTTGAGGTTCACGCCAATGTCGATTCCGCTGACCCCGAGTTTGGCTGAAAACGAAGCGACGCTCCCAAGTGCAGCAATGAGCCTGGCGCCGGCCCCGCGTCGGTTGAGTTTGCGGCCGGCCTGAAGCAGGTTCCGTGCGAGCTTGGCACGCACGGCTTCCGGACCGCCCTCGGCGTCGCGCCCTTCCAGGGACACCACCATGAATTCGGCATGTTCTGCCTGCCTCCGGAACTCATTCAAGAGCACGGTCTTGCCCACCCCGCGCAGTCCATGAAGCACGATTCCGCGGTCAGGGCGACGCTGACGGGTCTTTGCAAGGAGGAGATCGAACGCGTCGATCTCGCCTTCCCTGCCCGCGAGTTCAAAAGGACGTCGGCCTGATCCGGGAGAATACGGGTTGAGTGCGCTTTCCATATCAGTCACTATAAACGCGTATCCATATTTTTGGATACACCTTTATGCACCTTTATGGGGCTGCGCTGGGATTCAGGGAGAGCCGTGGGACTGCCCCTATGAGAAACTCTCGTCATGAGCCCATGGTTCGAACGCCCGGCGGCGGACCTGCCCCAGGGAAGGCAGGGTAAATTCCGCCCTGATGGCCCCCCATGTGTGATTGCTGATTGGTTCGCGGCCCGGTTTCACCGTTGCCTATAGCCGTCGGTGATGGACTCCAGGTGCCACTGGCTGGAGAGCGGATCACGGCGCAGCCTGAACGTACGTAAGGCCGAGTTCGACGCCAGGCCGACCTGAACCCTCCAGTATTCGACGCTCACCAGGTCACCGCTGCCCACGGCCGCGGTGCGCCGTGTGTCCCACCATGCGTCTCTGGTAAACCAGTGCACGGGTTCGGCCATGACGGCCCATATGCGGCCGTTGTACCGGACAGCCAGCGGGTTGCCGGCCGGGGTGAACCGGACGTCCACCGGGACGTCCAGGGTTGTTTCACTTGCTGTTGCTGTCACGGTCTGCCCGTTCTCCCAAGTTCGCTCTGTTCAAATCTTCGCGGCGGGTCACCGCCGAACTCCACACCCACGTCCGGTAGGTCACCGGCCCGTCCTTCCATGTCACTTCGGCCGCCTTCGAGGTCCAGGCGTACACCTCGCCGTCTACCAGCTCCGCGCAGTTCGGGAACCGGATCCACGCCTTCACGGGGATTCCGGGGAAGCCGTTCTTGGACGGGAAGTGCTCGAAATCGAGCTCTTCCACCGTCAAACCAATCGGGCCGGCACGCCGCGCATACTGCGCCTGCAGCTGGCTCGCTTGTTCGGGTCCCATACCACAACCTTAGAACACATATTCGAATCGACACCCCACTAAAATGCGGCCACTCGGCCGCAGGTGTTCAGGATAGGGGAGGGCACCGACAGGAACGGGTTGCACGCCAATGGGGACAGCTTTGAGCTGTGCGGAGGGCTCCACCTGTCCACAGTGGGCACAACCCGTTCTTGGCCTGGCTTCCGCTGCGCTGCAACCAGGCCCGCTGGCCGCTATGTCGTTTACTGGCCGTCCGAGACCGGGAATTCACGGAGTGCGGCTGCGACAGCCCTGACGGCTGCCGGGTCTTCCGTCCAAGGCCGGCCAGTCCGTGTGCAGGCGTAGAAGCTGGTCACCTTTGAGCGTCCGGCTGCCGCAGTCAGTTCAACCCAGGCAGCCTGGAGCTCCTCCTCCGGGCGTTCCGGCGGCAAGGGCTCGTCCTGGCCGGCGGTGGCCGCCTGAACAGGGATCACACGTGCGGTGGTTACGGCTTTTCGCTTAAAGAGACTTCTGAGGCCCATCTGTGTCCCCCTGACACTAAGAGCGCCAAGCAACTGATGATCGGGCGTCCGCTGGGGCGGCCGGCTGTTGGGCCCGGCCCCGACGTCGCAGAGCTCCGCCGTGTCCGGTCCTTTGTGTCTACGACGTTTTTTGGCTGCTGTCCTTCGGATTGTACGTGTCCGCTCCAGCCTGTCTAGCCCCTCCGTTCCTCCGGGTCCTGCGGCCCGCGGAATCGGCTACGGCGCTCCTTCGTCGCTGATTTCCTCGCAGATTCCACGGTCCTTGCCAAGGGTAGACAGGCCTCCGTCGGCCACAGCTCCGCAAGCTTCGCCAGCAGCCAAAAAACAACGGGGGAGGAAAGGAAGTAGCTGGCCGGGTAACGCCGCTCCCTCACCGAATCCTCAGCAAAGGAAAAAACCATGATTCACAAATGCATTGCGCTGATCATCCCCGCGCGGCTTAGCGGGGCGGTCACCGTTACAAACCTCGACGCACGGCACGGCAGCCTGGAAGTCCTCCTTGGGGGCGGGCTGGAATGCGTCGCCCGGGGCGACTGGCACGTGTACCTGAACGCCGACCAGCACACCGCTGGGCTGGGGCCGAACGTCCGGGCCGCGCAGCTGCTCCACGACACCGGGCTCGACCTGCCCGACGTCGCCGGAACCGCCGTGTTCCTCGGACGGGCCGAGCACGACTACGACACCGATGTCCCCGAGCACCTGATCCACCGCGCCGAAGCACTCTTCGACACCCGCCTCGGAGCAATCCAACCGGCGGCCTGACACCCCACAACGGTGGCCGGGTACCTACTGGGACCCGGCCACCACCCACCAAAAACTCCTCAGCAAAGGACAACAAAGCCATGAACGAACAGCTCAAAGCCACCAGCACCGCCGACATTCTCAGCTTCATCCCGCACGCCCTGGGCTTTACACCCCGGAACGCCTTCGTCCTGCTGACCCTGCAGGGCAAGCGGCTGGGAGCGACCCTGCGCGTGGACGCACCCACCACCGGGGAGCCGTCGGACTACGCCCGCCGCGTCGTCACCTACCTCGCGGCCGACGAGAAAGCCACCGCCGCCCTGCTCGCCGTCTACACAGACACCGACGAGCACCCGAACCCGTACCTCGCCCACCTTGAGGCGATCATCCGCGAACTGACACTGGCGCAAATGCCCCTGAAAGACGCCTGGCTTGTCACGCCCACGCACTGGCGCGGTCTGCTGACCGACACCGGCAACCAGCCTGTCGAGGCCATCACCGACAGCCAGCTCAACGCCGAACTGATTTACACCGGCAGCAACCACCACGACGCCGCTGCACACTACGGCCCGTTCACCGGTGACCCGGGCACCGCAACCCGTATCCAGGCTGCGATCCCCAGCGTCTCGCTGGAGGACATCACCGCCGCCCGCAGCCTCTGGACCCGGACGCTGCACGAGGCAGGCAAGCACCCGGACGCGGACACGGCCGTGCAGCTCGTCGGGGCGCTCCACAACCCCATCATTCGCGACCTGATGATGTGTGATGTCGTCACCGACAGCCTGCCCGCCCCGACTGGTCGCGCGTGGACACCGCGCAGGCCACCGCCCGTGCACTGATCGCAGCGGCCCCGGTAGGAGCCCGGGCGCCGCTGCTGTGCCTGATCGGCTGGCTTGAGTACCTCAAAGGCCGGGCCTCCGTCGCTATGGAACACTTCGAACTTGCCGCGGCCGACACACCGGGCTACCGGATGGCCCAGCTGCTGACCGAGCTCGTCCGCCGCGGGAACGTCGCCGGAACAGCACAGAACCCGGACACCGCCTACCAACGCCTGCGCTAACCCCACCTGCTGGCAGGGACGGAGACCCACCGTTCCTGCCAGCAACCGGTCCGGCGGCCTCCCCCGCTCCGCTCCGCCGGCCGCCGGCAACGCTGCGCGGACGCACCACCGCCTCAAGTCCATACCAAAGATCCCCGGCTACAGTGGAAGGACGACCCCGCCACGACCAGCCAGGAGACGCGCCGCATGGGCACAGAGTTCATCATGACCGAGGACGACGCCCTGCCCGAGAACGCCAGCGTCCTCGAAGACGTGCTGGAACTGTCCCTACTCACCATCGAGCCCGGACACGGACCCGCCGACATGTCCCAAGACAGCTACCCCGAAGACTAAGACCACTAAGTCAGGCAGCAACGACGCTGCACCACAGATTTCCTTTTGCTGAGGGAAAACAGAAGGAGCCGGCACATGTGCCGGCTCCTTCGCCCCAAAACCGGCCGGGGAACCACGATCACTAACTGGCCCATCGCCATCCTGTCGGTGGTCTCAAGTAGTTTGGCCATGAGCGGGAAACCCTGAGCGTCGATCTGAAAAAGGAGCAACAGCAATGTTTACAACGGTCTTTCTGATCGGCATAAGCGCCTACCTTGTGGCAGCCCTGGCGAGCCGGGTGCGCAACGCCGACCTGATGTTTGGACGGTCACCGGCCATCATGGGACTCGTGGCCGCGGCCGTGGCGTTCTTCTGCGCAGTAGGCAACGTTTTCCACTACCTCACGGTAGGAGATCTTGGATATGCCCTGGCATTCCTCTTCGCAGTAGTCGCCATGGTTCTTGCCTTCATAATCCTTCGGACCCGCGAAACCCTAACTCGAACGAGTTAGGGCGGCCCATTCCAGAACGGCCCCAAAAGGGCGGCAGGAGAACTCTCCTGTCGCCCTTTCCCTTTGTCCGGGCGGTCCTGGTCAAAGGGCATGCTCGCAGGGCTCGCACCGTTTCCGCTGCGCTGCAACCAGGTAAATGGGCGTCCGCTCCGCGGCCGGCTGTTGGGCCCAGGGCGCGCCGTCGCAGAGCTCCGGACACCCTGGCCCTGCATGTCTACGACGTCTTTTGGTTGCTGTCCTTCGGATTCTAGGCGTCCGCTCCACCCCGTCTAGCCCCGGTTCCGCAAGCTCCATCGGGGCCTGCGGCGGGTGAATTTCCCTCCGGCGCTCCTGCGTCGCTGATTTCCTCCGGGGAATTTCCCCCACCTTGCCCAAGGGTAGACAGGCCTCCGTCGGCCGCCGAGCAAGCGAGCTTGCCAGCAACCAAAAAACAACGGGGGGAGAGGGGAAGCTGGCCGGTCACCTGGGCCGCCCCTCCCACCCCATCCTTGGGCAAAAAGGAGCCAGAAATGAATGCAGTAGCCACCGCAACGGTGACCACCAAAGACACCAACGAGGTCATCCATGACGCCCCGGTTCTCCGGGATTACCACATGAACGACGGGTACGACTGGATGGAACTCATCGGCGAACACGGCTGGGCCGTGATTCCCAGCTGGGGCTGTGACGGCTGGGACCTGGGCCAATGGCCCTACGTCATGCTCGCGGGCATCCGCACCGCTGACAGCATCGGGAACCTCTTCGGCATCGCGACGTACTGCGAGGGCGACGTGACCACGAGCTACTACCGGACACAGGCACGGCAGTGGGACGCGATCACCGAGTACGCATTCTTCCAATGGAAGAGCGGGCAGGCCCAAGGCCCCGATGACCTACCCGAAGCCGCCGCCGAACTGCCCAGCCGCTACCGGATGCCCTACACCGTCAACGCCGCCTAACCAGCACTGAAACCCCTGTGCTGCCCGGCCAACCCGGCCGGGCAGCACCGCCCACCGACTTTTAGGAGCAAGCACATGAGCAACGACACCACACCGCGCAAAGGCATCCACGCCCTGATCTACCGCGACGCCCTCGGCATCGACTTCTCCAACCGGGGAATCTCCGCCAGAGTCACAGAAGTGACCGTCGTCGGCCCGGGAATCGACCCCATCTTCCCACCCACGGAGGAACGGCCAGCCGTCCGCATCGTCAAGCGCGAAAACCCCGGCGGCACGGTCTACCACGCCGAACCCCTGCCCACCGAGGACGAACCCGCCCCGTGGTACATGTTCGTCGGCGCGTTCATCTTCAGCAGTGACAGCAGGTTCCGTGAGTCCATCGACTTCTACGGCGCCGTGCCGTTGCACGACCGCCGAGAATAGACCCGCAGGGTGGCCGGTCTTTCGGGGCCGGTCACCTCGGGCGGTCCGCCGCACGGGGCCGCCGGCGCTGTGGTCACCGGCGACGGACCGCCGCTACCGATCAGTTCTGCTGTGCCCACCTGGTGCGCCGGCCCCGCCCAGGATCCGGGAAACCACGCGCGGATCCGTCGGAACCATGGGGGAAAGACATGCTCGCAGAACTCGCACCCCTTCGGGCGTCCGCTTCGCGGCCGGCTGTTGGGTCCAGTGCGCGCCGTCGCAGAGCTCCGGACACCCTGGCCCTGCTTGTTGTCTACGACGTTTTTTGGTTGCTGTCCTTCGGATTCTAGGCGTCCGCTCCACCCCGTCTAGCCCCTCCTTCGTCGGGGCCTGCAGTGTAAGAATTTCCCTCCGGCGCTCCTGCGTCGCTGATTTCCTCCGGGAATTTCCCCCACCTTGCCCAAGGGTAGACAGGGCTCCGTCGGCCGCCGAGCAAGCGAGCTTGCCAGCAACCAAAAAACAACGGGGGGAGAGGGGAAGCTGGCCGGTCACCTGAGCCGCCCCTCCCACCCCATCCTTGGGCAAAAAGGAGCCACACCATGAACGCAACACCCACGCTTGAAATGATCGACCCGGCAACGCTGAGCGTTGAGACCAACGTGCGCAAAGACGCCGGACTCACCAAGGAGTTCATAGCCAGCATTAAAGAGCACGGCGTGCTCGTCCCCGTCGTCGCCCACCGCAAGGAGGACGGCACCGTGCATGTCCTGATGGGACAGCGCCGCACCCTTGGTTCCATCGAAGCCGGACGGACGTCCATCCCTGTTCTCGTCGCGGGCTCACCCGAGGAAGCCGAACGCATCGTCACGCAGGTCGTGGAGAACATCCAGCGCGCCGAACTCACCGAAGCGGACGAGGCCGACGCCTACCACCAGCTCTCCCTGATCGGTGTCTCCGCGGCCGCGATCGCCAAGAAGACCGGACGCACCAAGACCACAGTCGAAAGCGCACTGAAGGCCAAAGCCTCTGACGCCGGAGCCGCCGCTCTGGGCAAGGGCTACACCATCGAGGAAGCCCTGATCATGGCCGAGTTCGAAGGGGACGAGGACGCCACGGAGGAATTGGAATCGGTCATCATGGACGAACCCGATCAGCTCCTGCACGTCGCGCAGCAGCTGCGCGACCGCCGTGAAAGCGCTGCCGCACTCGCCGCGCTGATCGCGGAACTGGAAGCCAAGGGCAAGGCCGTCGTTGAGGACGCCGGACACTACGCCGACGAGGAGAACCTGTATGTCTCAGCGGCCAAGCGGGCAGACGGTGAACCGGCCGCCGAGGAGGACGCCAACGCCTACGTGATCAGCACCGACTACCGGGGCCAGCACAACGCCAAGCCCGTCATCACCGGATGGAAGGAAATGGGCTTCACACCGAAGTACGAACGCTACGACGGCGGCAGCCAAGCAAAAAAAGGACCGATGACCGACGAGCAGAAATCCGAACGCAAAACCCTGATCGCGAACAACAAAGCCATGGAATCCGCGACGAAGGTCCGCCGCGAATTCGTCAAGACCCTGCTCGCCCGGAAGCAGGCACCGAAGGGCTGGCAGTACTTCACCGTCCACGCCATCACCCACCACTCCGAAACGGCCAGCGGCTACGAGGGCAAGGTAGCCGCTGAGATGGTCGGGGCGAAGTTCGAAGAATCCAACGCGTGGGCATGGAACCCGCTCCGTGAGCACGTCGCGAAGACAACGGCACGGCCCGAGTTTCCCCTGATCGCGCTGGTGTGTGCAGGGTATGAAAAGACAATCGCCAAGGACTCATGGCGTTCCCCGGGCCAGACCCACCGGGACTACCTGACACAACTGGTCACATGGGGCTACACCCCCAGCGAAGTCGAACAGATCATCCTCGACAGCGCCAAGCCCGCCACCGAGGACGAGACGGCAGCATAAGACCCCTTGCCGGGCGGAACCCCCACCGCCCGGCAAGGCCCCGCCCACTCACCACGGGCAGGGCCGGGAACCTTCCAAAAGTCGGGCGGTCCGCCGCCCAGGGGGAACCACAGCAGCCACTCACCAGCGGCGGACCGCCGCTTACCGCGACAACGCAGGATCCACACCACGTGCCGCGGGCACCGGCAGCAGGACTGCTAGAGTCGTCTACAGATTTCCTTTGCCCAAGGGAAACCCAGGAAAGGCCGGCACACATGTGCCGGCCTTTCCACCGTTAACCACCAGGTGTCTTCCGTCCAGTGGGCGGGCGGCGACGTGCCCTGGCTAGCTCTCCGCCCTTTGACTCACATTTCGCGGCTGCCTACTGGCATATCATCAGCAGATTTCCGTCAGGGTCCTTGAAGTTGAACCATTTATCGAACTGAACGTCCATTACTTCAGCGCTCCGGCTTTGCATGAACTTGTGGGCAGCGTGGATGTCGGCAGTGTTGAGTGCGACGGCGGGAACCTGGAAGACGGCATCCTCGGAGTAGATCTTGCTGTCGAGAATGAGTGATGTGCCTTCCATGGGCAGGACGTACAGGTGGTCGTGGAGGATCTCCCCATCGGAAGGAACCCCCAGCACGTCGCAATACCAGTCACGGGATTTCTGAAGGTCGCTGACGGGGACGAAAACGATGCCTATTTGGGGTGCTATGGGGTTCATAACCATCCTTTGTGTTGGAGTAACCGCTGACTCCCGCTGCCGTTCGCTAAAGCAGATCTCGCTCACTATCGCAGACCCGAAGCGTCAGGACCAGCATCCAAGGGAAAACGATTGCCTCTGGTGCCAGATGACGACGTAAGCCCTTCGGATCCAACTACGCCACACCAGCCCCAACCCTGTTGCCTGTCGTCACTATCGCACGCCAGGGCACCTCCCGCAGGTAACGCAGCGAATGCCTGAAAGACTGCCCGGACCAGGGCGACGTCAGCCGAAACTTCCACGACCACCGGCTCAACCAACGTCAAAGCGACCGGACCCCCTACCCAGATGGCCGGGGAGTTGCACGTCGTCGGGATCCAGCTCCGGGCGCACCCGGACCAGGCGGACCGAATGCCGGAATGCACGCCCGGACCAGGCGACGTCGGCCGAGACCTCCACGACGATGGGATCAACCAAAGTCAGGCGTATGGTCCCGCTTTCCTTGTTGAACCTGTCCAGCATCCTGTTACTGATTTCCTCCGGCCATGGGTGCTTTCCCCTCGGCGGGTGCAGATACCTGGCCAGATCCCGGCCGGCCCGGCCGGACAGGGGAGCGGACCGGCCAACAATCCGCAACCGCCCATGCATCGGCAGGCCAACGACCAATGCCCGTGGCTGAACCACAGGGCCGATCACAGCAGCGCACACCACATCCGTGACGTTCCTGCTCTTGACCTTCAGCCAGATCCTCCGAGGCTCATAGGGCTGGGAATCACCCTTAATCAGAATCCCTTCCACCTTCATGGCCGGCATTTCCTTGAACCAAGTCTCCGCAACCGCCCGGTCCCGGGTCACCGGGGACAAGTTCAACGGCGGAACCCACGCCCCCGCCAGCTCCTCCAGCAACGCGCGCCGATCCCGGAACGGCAGACCCCGGGCATCTTGTCCGGCCACCGCCAGAACATCAAACGCCACAAACGAGGCAGGACGCTCCCGCACCAACGCCGGCAGCACCGCCCTGGCAGTCACCAGGCGCAGCTGCAACGCATCAAAATCCAGCTGGTCCCCAGACCACACGACAAGCTCACCATCGACCACACAACCAGTCGGAATTTGCTCACCCGCGGCCGCCAAAACATCCGGGAAATAGCTGCTCAGGTCCTTCCGCTGCCTCGACCACAACGACACCGCATCGACGTCGACCACACAAACCGCCCGGAAGCCGTCCCACTTCATCTCATAAACATTTCCGCCGGGCAGCGCACCAGCGTCCGGGAACGACTCCACCGCCTTCGCCAGAGCAAGGTCCACGGGAGGCCTCAGAGCCGCCGGCACCCGAACACCGTTCATGAAGGCTCAGCTGCCTTTAGCGAACTCGTTGAAAGCATCCCGCTCAGCTACTAACCCAACCTGCTCACTCATTCTTGAAGCCTTCCACCAACCACGGAACTCTCCCATGGACCAAGACTTCCACTCCGGACGCACCAGGATCAGGGGGCTGGCGTTTTTTCAGCCGGGACGACACACACCCATCGAGCGGGGCATCCCACGCCGGCACAAGAACCGTCAGCGGGAGACAGCTCCTAAGGCGCTCAGGGGGCTTTTCCCTGGGATAAGGGCGGGGACAGCCACAAGCTGCAGGGCGGCGGTCAGTCACCCACACAACCACAGCGGGACCACCCTACCGCTATGCACGGCACGACCCGTAAGTCGAACCACGATACCTCTGACAATGTTAGCAAAAAGGCCTATATCTAGGGTCAGAACCCTTGTTTATTCAGTTGAATAAACGTTAGAATGGAGGTAGCAAGTCAGCCAGACGAACGAAACTAGAACCCATACGAAACCAGGTGCTGAACATGACTTCCTCAACAACCACCGACTACACGGTCTACACCAAGCCGGCCTGCCCGCAGTGTGACCGGACGAAGGAATACTTCGAGTCCAAGGGCATCACCTACACGGCCGTGGACATCACCGAAGTGCCGGCGGCCCTCATGTACATCACGGAGGAACTGGGCTACTCCCAAGCGCCCGTCGTGGTGAACAACTCCGATGACCAGGACCACTGGTCAGGGCTGCGCAGGGACAAGCTCGTCCAGGCCTCCATGAACCACGCTGCCGCCCTTACCCGCAGCTGCTAGTCCACATGGACACTCTGACTCCGCGGGACTTCACCATCAGCTCCCGCCAGTTCGATGAGGATCAGGACTGGTTCGGACTCGATGCGAACCCCTCCGGCGCCATCAACGTCCCCGTCGCCGATCCCTATCAGCCCGCAGAACCGCAGAACGTAACCAGCACACTACGAAAGGTCATGAACATGTCAGGCGAAACCACCATCACAGTAATTGGAAACTTAACCTCTGATCCGGAGCTGCGCTTCACACCCTCGGGATCTGCGGTGGCAAACTTCACCATCGCCTCAACGCCCAGGACCTTCGACCGGCAAAGCAGCGAATGGAAAGACGGGGAGACCCTGTTCCTCCGGGCCAGCGTGTGGCGCGAGGCGGCCGAGAACGTGGCCGAGTCCCTGACCAAGGGCATGCGCGTCATCGTCTCCGGCCGGCTTAAGAGCAGGTCCTACGAGACCAAGGAAGGCGAGAAGCGCACAGTGATCGAGCTGGAGGTGGATGAGATCGGCCCCTCCCTCCGGTACGCGAACGCCAAGGTCAATCGCACCCAACGCAGCGGCGGCCAGGGCGGGCAAGGGGCCGGCGGCTTCGGCAACCAAGGCAACACTGGGCCATCCGGCCAGGCCGCACAGCAGGAGGACCCCTGGGCGACACCGCAGACCAGCAGCGCCGGCGGCTGGGGCAACGGCCCCGATTCCGAACCGCCGTTCTAAACCTTCTAAACCTTGAAAAGTAGTAGTAGGAGTAGTATCGTTACTACTCCTACTACTTTTTTGGAGAAGCCGCCATGACGTCGAGTGTGAAAGACCGTGTGTTTACCGCCGCCGAGCAGATCAGCGCCGAACGCCGCCCGACCGTCTCCACCGTCCGCGCCGCCGCGGGCGTCAGCAACGCGGACGCTACCCGGTACCTGAAGGAATGGAACGAGGAGAAGCTCGCCGCTGGCGGTCAGGTGGCCGCGACACCGCCGACCCTGCTTGAACAGGCCACCCGGCTTGCCGCGGCCTGCTGGGCCGAGGCCTCCACCCAGGCCGCCGAACGGCACACCGCTGTCGAGACGGCCTGGGCGCAGGAACGCAAGGATAAAGACCAGGAAATCGCCGAACTGGTGGCGGACCTGGATAAAGCTGCCGCGGAGAAGGAATCCGCGGCTGCCGAATTTCAAGCCCGGATCACCGCCCTGGAGTCCGGGGCGAAGGCTTTGGAGCAGCAGCTGGCCGCCCTGGGCTCCGAGCTCCAAGAAGCACGTGCAGCAGAACGCGCTGCCGCCGGCGCGACAGCGGAGGCGGAGAAGAAGCTCGCCAGCGCCGAGGCGCGCAGCGCCACCCTGGAGAAGGTACACAACGCATTGCTGCAACGCGTCGCCCCGGAAGCAAAGGCCCCAGGTGCCTAAGAAGAACAAATCCTTCTCGCCCTACTTCACAGAATCCGACGCCGACCAAGTCCGCGCGGCCGTCCAGGAAGCCGGCCACCTCGAGGGATACGCATCCATCACCGACCTCATCGAAGCGGCGACGCTGCGGGAAGTCAAGCGGCTGCAACGCAAATACAACGGCGGCAAAAAATGGCCCGGCGTCCCCGCCGGCGCCCTCCGCCCTGGCCGGCGCACCCGCGAAGAACTCCAACACCGCAACGAGGACAAATAGCCATGCCCCAGTGGAGCAAGGACCTAGAGCAGATGCCATCAACGCAACCGGAAAAGCCGAAGTTCCCGCAGTTTCTGACGCTCTCCCAGGTCAGGGAGATTCTGAACGTGGGCATGCCAACGATCTACGCCTTGCTTTCATCGGGGGAGCTGCGCGGCCTGCAGCTCGGCGGCCGGGGTTATCTTGCCAGTCTCTTGCGGTTGTTGAGGATTGTTCCTGAGATTCGGGGCGAGGAACATCCTGTGCAGTGCAGGGTCTTTGCGAGGTTTGTAAGGATCGCTGGCCTCAGATGTGTGGCCCACAGGGCCTGATGTCTTGTGGGTGTTAAGTGCTGGTGTACTCCGTCGACGGCAGAGGACGCCGACGACAATTGAAGCCAGCGTGATGACGATCAACAACGCAATGCCAAGGATCCCCGACCGGCTCTCATGCGACCGAGCCTATGACGGCTCCCGGGATCGCCCCTCACATAGGATGGCCCGGTGACTGACGAACCGAACCAGCCCCGTTTCCTGACCTTGGCCCAGGTCGCCGACGAGTTGAACGTGAAGCAAAGCCTCGTTCAAGGTCTCATCAAGACGGGGGAGTTGCGTGCTTTTCAGGTCGGTGGCCGGGGCATGTGGCGCATTGGCCGCCAGGATGTCGAGGGCTACATCGCCGAAGCCTACCGGCGCACCGCTGAACGCATTGCCGCCGGCGAGCTCGAAGATGGCACGGAGACCGGCGATCAGGAGTAGCTAATCCGGCACATAGCGAGGCCGGACGTTCAGGATCGCGCGCTGGGGTTCCCCTGGCGCACGGCTGAAATCGGTGAACAAATAATCGAACTCTCCGTCGGTGCCCCTTGAGATGCAGACAGGGGTGTCGCTCCTGTTGCGCCCAGCCTAACCTTGCGGGTCCCCTCTAGGGCAGACACGCCCACTGGCTTCCGAATACTGTCAGTGCCCGGAGGACCATGGAGTCATGACGGCTCCAACGGTGGAGGGGGCCATCCATGAGCTCATAGATCTCGCCTGGAATCTTGTCTACGACCTGCTCGATCAGTGGGGACTGCTCGGCGACGGGTTGTTCGTCGAGGAGTACACCGGCGTCCACTCCTGGCTGGACGGGCCCACCCGGCGCACCGTCGTCCACTCGCGCGAGGTGGCGGTCCTGTTCGTGGACACCCGGCCAGTGGACGCCATCGTCTTCCACCACGACCTACTCGGGGCCAACGACCCGACGAGCTTCTTTACGCTTCCTGGCTGAGGCTTACTCTTGCTGGTCCTGCCACCGATGAAGGGCCAGTATTTGCTGGTACCGGCCGGGCTAAACGAGGGTCATCATTAGATTGCAAAGGCAGCTGACTCACGGATCGGAGAAGGCCATGTTTGGGGCCCTGTTGTGCAAGCTGAATATCAGCCATAAGTGGCATGTCGAACATTCCGAAGACGGCCGGTTGTTCAAGCGCTGTATGCGGTGTGGCAAAGACGACGATGAACGCGCCGTAGGCGGGGGAAATTTTAGCCATTGGGCCGGTGGCTAAACGCCCTCCCAGATAGGATCCTGTTGCAGATGTGCTGAGCCCGGTTCCACTCTAGGCCCCGTCGTCGAATGGAATCACGCGCCTCGATGCCAGCCTCTGCCATGTTCAAAAGAACGAAGACGGGAGGTGGTTCGTCAGCTGGATCGCTGGCAGAGGCGATCCAAGGACTCGTTGAGGGTCGACTCCATCCGGCCGTTCCTGAAACTACGCTTCTCCTCGCTGGCTGGGTCCTCGAGTCCAGTCGGCAGCGGTAGCACTGTCACGGTCATTGTTGCCTGGTACCGCCCATCTGCGCTGCTGACGGCTGCGGTTTGATGGCCCCAGAGCGAGCCTGGGCCTTCGTGTCTCGACTCTTTCGAGCATCCGTCCGGATGCTCCCATATTCCCAAGCCTTAGGGGACGAAGCCGGGGCTGGTCTTCATTTCCTTCAGTGACGCGGACGAGACCGCCCAAGCGGTGTTGTCTGTGACGTCTTCCATGTCTCACACGAAGATTTCGATCGCATTTACGAAAGCCCCACCCTCACGTCGGCGATGAAATTTGTAAGGAACGGTGAGCGGGATGCCAAAACAAACAACGCCTACAGCTGAATCAAGGCAAGATAAAAGGCGAATGTGGCGCGTCAGCGAGGATGACCTGGCGGACTACCTTGAGCGCGCCTACCAGGAGACCCAGGACCGAATCGCTGCCGGAACCATCAAGGCTGAAACACTCGAAGGCGAGGACTAAAGCAATGGTCATCGTCGTGCTGTCAGTGCCAGGTGAAAGCGGAGCGAGTTCTGCAACTGGTCTTAGGGGGGGGTCCCCGGGTTCAGTCCCGGCTTGTTCCCTGGCGGCTACATGTATGGAGAGCTTCTTCCAGCGCGCCTCCAGTCCCTCTGCACACAGAGGACGCACAGCGGTGAATGGCTGCTCAGAAGTGACAGGAACCTACGCGGCCGGCCCATTCATCCCCCTTCGCTGTCCGTGAATCCTAAAGTCGGCGCAGTTCAACACGCCGGGGTTAACGTGCGGGAACGGTCTCCGGATCGCGGGCCGAGCGTTCACTTTCGTTGACCTGAGCGATGGCTCGGCGGGCGCGGCGGACAAAAAGGGCTGTGCGCCAGGCACCGTAGACGGCGGCAAGGAAAAGGAGCAGTCCGATGATTATGAGGGGCCAGGGTGCGTAGACAACGCTGGTCTCGGTGTGGCCGGTGCCAGCCTCGGAGGTGATGGTGGTCCGGGCGGTACCCGACTGAATCGCGGGCGCCTGTGTCAGACGGGCGTGAAGGTCCAGGGTGGATCCGGGCAGCATGCTTTCGGGGGTGTCGAATTTGAGTTGGGTGTTTGCTCCGAGCCAGCTGCTGACATCGAGGATGGCGGACGGGTGCAGGATGGTGTTGCCGGTGTTGATCAAGGGAATCGTGAAGGTGAGCGTATCCCCGGTCTGCCGCCAGCTCAGGTCACCGTAGTCGAGGGTGCTGACGGCTGTGCCTGCGACATTGAGATAAATACGGACGCCTTGACGCTGGATGACGTCCAGGCGGACGGCGGTGTCTCCGTTGACGTTGGAGGTTTGGCCCTGGACCGGGGGGCTCTGGATGATCAGGCCGCCGGCGTAGTCGCCCGGTGGCGTGCCCGCGGGGACGGACACCCGGAACGGGACTTTCATTTCCGAGTTCGCTGCGACGGTGATGTGGTCCCCGTTCAGGTGTACCCAGCCGCCGACGCCGGCGCGGGGCTCGGACTGGTTGGCCAGGGCGAAAGCCCCCTGCGGGGTGCTGATGGCGTCCACGGGATAGTTGAGCAGTGTTACCTGGGACTGCGTGTGGTTGGTTACGATCGCGGTCGCTTCGAGGGCTGCTCCCGGGTAAAGGGAGAGGTGGAAGAAGTCCGATTCGTTCGATGGCCGGATTCCCAGTGCCCCGTTGTCGACGGCCGCCGCCGGTCCCGAGCCAGCGAGCAGGCCAAGGGCCAGCGCCGCCATCATCAGGACGGTACGCAGAGGCTTACGCTGCAGGGGACGCAGTAATGGAATCGTCACGGGGAAGTCCTTGGTAGCAAAACGGATTGTTGGGTTAGCGCGTGATGGGCGCCGACCCGGGGGCAGCAGCGATACGCAGAGAGCCGCAGCCTCAGGACGCCAACCAGTCCAGTGCACGATAAGGACGAGGAACGTGGCGACGGCTGAGCGTTTCGTTCTTCTGATTCATCCGGCCGGTCGTGCAGCCCGCCCCCCGCCCTCCTCCCGGGAGGGACAAACGGCGGGCCGCATGTTCAGCTGTTAGGAGATGGTGTAGGTAAGGGTCGAGACGTAGGGCAGGAGCGCCGTGGACCCGACCGCGCCGAAATAGTTGGACCGGTACGTACTGGCGGGAACGGCCAGGCTGTAGGAGGGCGTCAGCGCGTACGTTCCTTTGTTGGTACCCGCCGACGAAACGAGGACCTGTGCGGATCCGGACATTGCCAGGACAGGTGCGCTAACACCGGCAGCAGCATCGGCGCCGGTCCCGGCAGTGATCGTTCCCGGAGTGATGGTCAGGTTGCCGATCGGAATAGTGCGGGCCGTTGTTTCAACGGTGCCGGCAGCACTGGTAGGGACAGTGGCAGTGACCGACAGCGCCCAGGCCGCGCCTGTACCGCGGGTGTCGGAAATACTCCACGGCGAAGACGAAGTGCCGGTCGCGGCCTGGTCGGTTCCATTCAGCAGTACTCCAGACAGGGCAGCGCCGGACGTGGTTGCGGCCAGAGCGCCACCGGAAATGGTGGAGTCCACCGTGTCTGCCGTTGCAGCCGGGAGTGCGGATGTAAGCAGGATTCCGGCGGCGGCCAGAACGCCTGCGGCCTTGATTATTTTGCGCATGGGATCTCTCCAGTTATTGGCGGGCACGCCAAAGAATCGCGTGCGCGGAGTTGGCGTTGAAATGAGTGGTTGAGATCCGCAAGAACGTGCCCGGTCGATGATCAGCTATAAAAAGCGTGGACCCGGCCGCGGTTTGAACAACCCGCCACCCACATCCGGCCTGCGATCGGTACCGGCTACTTGCGTGAGAGCAATAAGGAATTCGTTCTGTAGCCCCCACCATGAACGAACGCCACCATCGATGTGGTGTGTATGCGTCACTGTACGCGCCATCACTTTGATAAGCCATACGACCGGTATGCGTTCGCTGACGGCCAGGTGGGAACCTGAAGGGCTGCTTGTGATCGCTGAATCAAGCGTTACCTCTGCGCCCTGATAGTCCGCACTGAGCAACCATTGCAGCAGAGATTTCTCTGCCGCGGCCGGCGGACGAAGACCGTCACCCTCGTTAGGGCACATAGTAGGTCTCAGCCACCAAATTCATGTGCTCCAGCTTAGACATCCCTGGCCCGACGTGAGCCCGTCCGAAGCGCCAGCAGCTCATGACCAGGCGACGGTAGCGTGTCCGGTGAAGGATCGACTAACGGGCGATTGCTCAGAGCCGGTGCGATTTCGCTTAAATGGTGCATACCGCTTTTACGATGTCTTCCGCCGGCGGCGTGTAGCTGAGCGTGGCGGAGCGGCCCGGAGATGGGCGGCTGCCTGACCAAGGATGCGCGCGAGATCGTCGACGTCACCGTCGGAAAGAGCCGCGAACAGCAAGCTGTGAACGGCGTTGATATGGCCGGGGAACACTGTCGCGAGTACGGTGCGGCCAGCCTCGGTGAGTGCCAGGACGGTGCTGCGTTCGTCATCGGGCGAGGGCGAGCGGGCAACGAGCCCACGGTGTTCCAGCAATTGCGCTTGGTACGTCAGTCCGCTGCGGCTATAGACCACGCCGTCGGCGAGATCCGTCATGCGCCGTTGCCCATCCGGAGCGTCACCCAGGCGAGCGAGGAGCTGGAACTGGACGTAGCTGAGGTCCCCGGCATCGCGGAGCTGTTTCTCAACTGCGTGGCGCAACAAGCTACTCACCTCCGTGAAAGCGAAGTACGCCCCGAGCTGCGTAAGGGTCAGGGCCGCAGGCGTTTCGTTCATGCTCTCATCATAGATGGTTGATTCGAGTTCGAAGCAATGATACAGTCTCCGTATTGCTTCGAATTCGAAGCATTCGATGAAAGGGAGAATCATGAAAGCAGTACAGTTCCACGAGGTGGGCGGACCCGACGTGCTCCAGTACGGGGAGACCGAGCAGCCGGTGCCGACCGCTGGGCAGGTTCGGCTGCGTGTTGCGGCGTCCGCGTTCAACGCGGCTGACAACGGAATGCGGGCCGGGTTCTTGCCGATCCCGGTGGTGCTGCCGCATGTGCCCGGCTTCGACGTCTCCGGCACCATCGACGCGGTCGGTCAGGGTGTCGAGGGCGTTGCGGTCGGTGATAGGGTGATCGGCTTCCTGCCCATGGAGCGGGATGGCGGCGCGGCGGAGTATGTGATCGCCCCTGCGGATGCGGTTGTGGCGGCCCCGACGAACATCTCGCTGGCCGATGCCGCAGCACTGCCCTCTGTGGCGTTGACCGCCTGGCAGGCGCTTTTCGATGACGGCCGGCTCGAGGCAGGGCAGCGCCTGCTCATCGTCGGTGCGGGCGGTGTCGTGGGCAAGTACGCCATCCAGCTTGCGAAACGTGCCGGCGTGCACGTCGTGGCGACCGCGAGCCCGCGCAGCATCGACGCTGTCCGCGCGGCCGGCGCGGACGAGATCATCGACCACACCGACGCCGACTTGATCAGCGCCGTAAATGGGCAGGTCGACGTGCTGCTCAACCTCGCTCCGATCGATCCGGAGCAATTCATCGCGCTTGTCGCACTCGTGCGCGATGGCGGCATAGTGGTCAGCACCACTGCATTCATGCCGACTCCAGGAGACGAGAGGCGTGGCGTGCGCGCCACCACCGTATACGTCCGCCCAAACCGTGAACGCCTCACCGAACTGGCGTCCCTCGTCGATGACGGGAAACTAACCGTAGAAGTCACCCGCCGCATCCCACTCACCGAGCTGCCTGCCCTCCACGCCGAGGCCAGCGCCGGCCGCGTGCCCGGAAAGGTCATCATCCTTCCCGCCTGATCCATGCAGCAAGAACCGGTGACCCCCGAATGATGCCAAACGCACCAGCGGGGGTCACTCCGTGTCAGAACCTTCACTTGGACGTCGCCAGGGCCGGGAACTCCCATCACCCACGCTCACCAATAGTGCCCACCGGTGCCCGCAAGCCGGTCGATCAGCGTGCCGCGGAAAGCCGCTGACGCGGTCAGCGTGACGACGGGTCTTGGCGATGTACGTATGACCCGCACGGTGAAATGCACGATGAGGGGGGCGCTAACAGCAACTGCCGGCCGGGACTATGGGGCATGCCCGTATCTCGGAAGCATGTTTCATCAAGCGCAAACGCTGCCGACGTCAAAAACGACCGGTTGTGACGCCTGATATCACAGCAGGTGGCACCGGACAGCCTAGGTGGGCTCCACCAGCCGGAACATGCCGGTCATATCTCCCGCGGTAAATCCTCGGCTGGCATAGACCTCCGTCGCCTGCTCTGTGCTGAATAGCCCGACGAAGGCAGTCGACGGCGCAGTTTGTGCGACGTGCAGCAGGAGTCGGTCGATGATCGCCTTCCCCACTCCTTGGCCCTGGTACTCAGGAAGCACGGCCACGTCCTGGATGTAGAAGTACTTCACCCCGTCACCTACAAGGCGACCCATGCCCACAACCCGCTCACCAACAACTGCTACGACGCCGGACACGGAGGCCTCCAAGGACAAAGGTACGGTCTGCCAGTCAAACGATCCCGACCACCCAACGGCTTCTGCTATCCGACGGTGTTCGCTGATCGTGGCAATCCGGTGTTCGATGATGATGTCGTCCGCCATGCCGAAAGCATACCCATGGGTCTGCCCCCGCCCGGTCGTTCCGG
The DNA here is from genome assembly GCF_030816475.1 of Arthrobacter pascens. Classification (NCBI taxonomy): domain Bacteria; kingdom Bacillati; phylum Actinomycetota; class Actinomycetes; order Micrococcales; family Micrococcaceae; genus Arthrobacter; species Arthrobacter pascens. The sequence goes on from NZ_JAUSXF010000002.1 coordinate 54,141, forward strand.
AGCAGCTGGACGCCTTCTGTCGGTTAGGTATTCAAAAACGACCGTTTCTGACCAATGCCCGGCGAGTCCTCGAAATCCTAGCTATGGCGATCAATATCGTTAGTCAGAACTCGTTGTCGAAAAGAAGATAGGTCAGAACGTGGAGCAGAGGGTTTTTGACGTGCCGAGGGGCTTGTCTGGGAATGTTGTCGGGTATGCGCGGGTCAGCACCCGGGGCCAGTCATTGGACTTGCAGGTGGATGCGCTGGTGGCGGCTGGTGCGGTGAGGGTCTTCCAGGAATACGCATCCGGCGCGACACAGGCCCGCACGAGGTGGAAGGAGTGCCTCGACTACCTCCAACCAGGAAACATTCTGGTCGTGAACGATCTGACCAGGCTGGGCCGTAGCACGGCAGATCTGTCGGACATCGTGACGGTCCTTGGGCAGCGCGGGATAGGCTTCCGTTCTCTGGCGGAACCGTGGCTGGATACCACTAGCGCCCACGGCAAGCTGATCTTCGACATGTTTGCTTCCCTCGCAGAGTATGAACGGTCCAGGCTTTCAGAACGCACACGGGCCGGACTGGCGGCCGCCAAGGCCAGAGGCCGGCTGGGCGGCAGGCCCCGGAGCATGACCCCACAGAAACTTGAAGCTGCCCACCAGCTGCGGAGCCAGGGCAAGACACTGAAGGAGACAGCAGGCACCCTCAGTGTCAGCGTTTCATCGCTGACCCGCGCTCTCAGCTCAAAACAAACAGTTACCGTTTAGACGCCAGCCAGGGGATCTCTAAAGTCCGTTCCGTCCGCAGTTTTGAGATGCGATTTTTGGAACAACTTTTGGAACGCGAAGATTACGCGCAGCGGAGCGCGGCGGAGAAGCAACACGTTGCGGGTCGTCCACGGCAGCGTCATCACAGCCGTCGGATTTCCCCCATTGGGAGCTGGACATGAAGGGGCAGCGCCATCTGGATGTGTTTAACGCCGACGGGCTCGTCGAGCAGTTCGTTGATCGAGGTCTGCCCTTCCAGCTCGTCGTAATGTTCCCTATCCATTGAATGACCATATGTGCGCTTGTTTGCCGGGAATCCTACGACACGCGTTAGGCCTAGGAGGCTTCGTCAGGCCTGCACTGTGTCATTTTGTGCAGCGTCCCCGAACCAAGGAATTGGGACGTCCGCTCCATTTGATTTGAGCTGGGCGGCCCCCAAGCGGACCCTTTCCATCCCGACGCCGCTGATCAACGTCGGCCGCAACGAGTTGGCCGACATGGAACTCCTCGGCAGCGCCACGGGGAAGGTGCAGCTAGTTTCCAGATTGGGTGCGAGGACGCTGTTCTTCTCCAGGGGTGAGGCGTACTCTGGGCGGAATCCTGCCCCGGACTTGGGTTCCAGGAGCAAATGGGGAAGGGTGGCATGAGCGAGATGACACTCAAAGAAGAGTGGGACCGGCTTGATTCTGAGACGCGCCAGTGGCTCCTAGCCAATCCGGGATGCGTGTTGGTGCCACGCACCGTCACCGCCCGGATAAAACAGGAGTCCGTCAGGCGCATCGAAGTCGACGACCACGGCCAGATGATGCTTTCCCGTGAGGATCTCGATTTCATCCGCGAAAAAGGAGCTGACGCGGACGCGGGCCAAGGCAGTGTGGATTTCCGGTTCTTCGATGCAACACAGCCCCGAACGCCCGACTAAAACCTGTGCTTATACGAGGCGAGGCAGAGGTCGGTGCGCGCTGCAGTTGAAGGAAAGAGGCGTGATGACGGAGATTTCCAAGGAGGCCCATCCTTTGACAGGTGACAGCGTCCTGTCGCTGGGGCTTCATCCGAGCGCCGTCGACCTCACTCAGCATCCAGAGCTCACACAGGAGATGCTGGAGGCTCGGATCGAGGCGGGCGAGGCAGCCATCCGTCAGGCGGGATTCGATATCGTGCCTTGCCTAGTCACCGCCGACCTCGACCAAGCCGAAAAGAGGGTCCGGGAGTGCCTCGCCGTCCGTCCGGTCCAGGTTGTGATGATCGGGGCCGGCCTGCGAATGGCAGCGGAGCACACCTTGCTGTTCGAGCGCATTCTCAACTTACTGAATGAGCTGGTACCCGGCGTGGTGTTTTGTTTCAACACCTCACCAGAGACCACCCTCGATGCATTGCGCCGGTGGGCGCGCCCTAGCCACTGAGACGGCCTCAGGGCTCAACCTCGGGAATCTCACCCTCGGGTGTGTTCCATTACCAAGGAAGTGGGATACCTAGCCTGGATCTCCCAACCTCCGGCCGTTAGCGGATTGATGGCGAATCACGGCTCTGGATGACGCCTTACTTTGCTGGGTACTGCCACTCCCAGCTCGCGTCCGCGAACGTTGGTGCGAAGACCAGCGTTCCCTCGGTGGCGGGGACATCCAGGATGAGGGTGCCGGTGACCTTCTCTCCGGTTCCTACCCGATCGGGGAGCTTCTCGGCATCTGCAAGACATCCGCTTGCTGGACCAGAACTAAGACTGCCGTTGTATGTTGTGCCGTTTGCCGCGATCAGCTTCCAGTTGAACGCGCTGAAATCGAACTGCCCTGATCCGAAGAGGTCCTTCAGAGGCGGGTAGGTCTGTGCCGAGATATCCAAGGCCAGAAAGTGCCCGTTCTGCGGAGGTCGGGCAAACTGCGCAGTACATGGAGGGTCGATGGTGATCTTATTCAACACAAAGGAGACTGCCTGGTTTCCGGACTTGTCGGACAGACCCGCTCCCTGGCCTAAAGTGCGGATAATATTCCCGCGGTCGCTTTTAGTCTCGCCTGGGTTATCCGTCGCCCGCGCCGATGACGGGGCTGAGGACGGCGCTGCCGGCGGGATGGTCGGCGCAGGGGAATTCGTCGTGGATTTCAGGCCGGCAGAGATCGAGGACGTGATGATGCTTGCAATGATCACCGCGACCACTCCCAGAATCAACCCGGCGATGGCAGTCCCACGCTTTCTGAACTTGAGCAGAACTCCGATGATCCCGAGGACTATGGCAGCAGGACCCAGCAGGAACGCCACAACCCCGAGAAACGGGACTATGGCCAGAACGACCGCGAGGATGCCGATGACGAGGGCCGCTATGCCCAGACCATTGGACCGATTGGGGACAGCCGGATCAGAACTATTTTGGGGAGAGGGAGGTTGGGCCGGAAGGGGTGATTGAGTTGACATGGCAGGACCTCACAATCATCGAGCACGGCCCCCACCTGTTACTCGAATGCGGGTTGTTGCTACCTTTTGTGGAGACCTAGGAATGTCCTCTGTAAATGAGAATATGCTCCATTCCATGAAGAAGTACAAGGAGTCCAGGTCCAAGGATCTGCCTCTTATCAGCGGGCAGGCTCTGCGGGAACCGGAGTGAATGTTCCACTCAGGGAAAACGTGATGCCGGTAATTTGGGAGGGCACCTCCGGACCAGCAAGGACGAAGTCTTTGACCGCCAAGGGCGGTATGGGGTCAAGATAGGAGTTTGCCACGTCACTGAACTTGCCCCGTTGCTGGAAGGGTGTGTCTTTGGGTACTTTATCCAGTAGTTCACCGATGTACTTAAAGGCCTCCTCGTACTTCACTTCCCTTCCTTCCGGGGTGAATATGCTCATCGCAGCCACGCGGATGGTTTTAGCCCCCTCGCGGTTGTCCACTGTTCCAGTGATATAGGTGACAGGGGGCGCGTTCACAAATGTCCGAATTTCCTCGATTTCCGGAACCGGACTCCCGGGAACCTGCAACATCCCGGTGCCACCAGTAGGGGCCTTGAATGTGTACGCACCAGGGCCAGTTGTCCGGTGTGGCGCGGGTGAGGACGCCGTGGCTGGCGGTCCGGAGGCATTGTCGTTTTGCGGCGACTGCTGGCTGGGACTTCCCGCTGGGCTTCCGGCACTACATCCGACAAGTGCCAGGGCAAGCGCCCATGCCGTCAGTGTAAGTTGAGCGTTCATTGGATCGCCTTTCGACTCACCATGTCGAGTTCTTTCCGGCAACTGCCGGCCGCGCACCCAGATACCTAAAGTCTAGATCTATCGCCACGGCGACCGTATATGGCACATCCCCTGGAGACCCTCCCGCCTCCAAGCACTGAGAATCGTTGGTCAAGGAAGTGGGACGGATTCACGCCAGCTCTTCGAAAGTCCCCCTAGAGGGCTCCGCATTTGTCTGACCCCTCATCTACGCTCCTTCAAACAGGGACTATGCGAGAACTTCAAATGGGGGGCCGTTGTGAAGGCACTTGAGGATTGGCCGGTACTTACGCCGGAAGAGCGGACAAGGTTGGGCCTTGCTCGACGGGCACCTAAACCCGAGACAACGGTCGCAGCAAGGCATGAGGAAGTTCTGGATATGTGGGATGACGAAAATCCATTCGGCCCAAACGACATTCCAGCCTCATCGCCAGTGAAGGTGCGTTGGATTTGCGATCAGGGGCACAATCTTATTGAGTCAGCAGTGGTTCAGTGTGGAGCGGCATCAGGTTGGCGCCGACAGGGCGGTGGCTCACGGGCATGCCTTACCTGCTTGGGTGAGCAAATGCACGGTTGGGTGCGCCTGGAGTGCGGACACGAAGTCATTGCCAAACCCGGCGCCGAAAACATGGCCATGTGTCGCCCATGCCGGAGTGCTTCCTTTGCTGCGAGGAAAACGGTAACCACTCCTAAACATCCAATTGGCACGGTAATCCAGTCACGGAATCTCACGACTTCTCAGACTGAGCAGCGAGTGAGAGAGAAACTCGTCGCCGCTGGATTCACCGTTCACAAGGGGCGGAGTGCGATTCAGTGCGGCCATGAGCCACAGCGCAACAATTTTCCCATCCTTACCCCGGACATCCTGATCTCCAAGACCAAGGTATGTGTGGAAGTCGATCCCGCGCACACCCATGCAGGTAAGGAAAAGGATGACAACACGCGTAACCAACTGCTCGCCGGCGCCGGATGGCAGGTGGTGCGTCTGCGGCTCGGTGGGCTTGGCTCCATTGGAAAGCATGATGTCCTAGCCGAATCTGAAAGCGTTACGAACGAAGCAATCGAAGCCCTCGCATCAGCTGTTTCTGACGCAGCAGAAGGCCGTCCTGGCATTATTCGAAGGATCAGGAAGAAAGCCCCAACCGTGGTTCGGCAGAAGTCTCGATTGGGTGCCATTGCTGAACACAAGTACTACGAAAACGGCTTCTACGTCTCGTGGAAGCTGGACTCTGGGCGCGTGGAGCGCATGGTAGCGATGGAGCACGGGAGTTACTTGGCTATCGCCGAAGGCTGGGAAGCACCAAGGTTCATCTGTCCGCTGGGTTTGGATGAGCTGCCAAGAAGACAATGGCGCACTGCGCTACAGGACATTTTGGGAGAAATGTCAGACGCAGATTTTGTGCCCAAGTCTAGGTTTCCCTGGGGTGACGAGCTGTTCATTGGAGAACAGGCATCAACTATCCGAGTTCACCCCAAGTTCCATCTCGGTGCCTCGGCGGGGGAGTTCACTGGCAACATAGTCGGCGTAGACGCCTTTACAGAGACTGCAATATGCGCGGGCAGGGATGTTCAGACTGAGCTGCACCCAGAGGCCGTCGAACGTGGCTGGCAAATTGCTGCCGTTGGACAACGGACAGGAAAGCATGGCGCGTACCAGGAAATCCAACTACTGCGTCGATCGCCGGTGAATCCCCCGGACGAACTCGACAAATCTGGAACGCCTGCTTAAAGCACTTCTGCCACGGCTGCAGGGCAGAATGGCCTCATGTGCGGTAGATATGTGATGTCCAAGGCCACCGGCGACCTTTTGAGCCACTTTGAGGCTAAAGAGATTGAGGGGAGTCCGCCCCCGCCGAGCTGGAATGTGGCACCCACTCAAAGTGTGCCGATTGTTGCCGAACGTTTGGATGAGGGCACCATCGACCGGCATCTGCTTATTGCCCGCTGGGGCCTGGTGCCGTCATGGGCGAAGGACATCAAGATCGGCTCCAAGCTTATTAACGCCCGCAGCGAGAGCATTTTGGAGAAGCCGTCCTTCCGGAAGGCCGCGGTGAAGCGGCGTGCGATCGTCCCTGCGGAGGGTTATTACGAGTGGCAGAAGACTGAGGACGGGAAAAAGATCCCGAACTATCTGTACTCCGAGAACGAGCCTTTGCTGGGTTTCGCCGGCCTGTACGAGTGGTGGGCTGATCCGTCGCTGCCCGAGGACGACCCTGGTCGCTGGCTGCTCACCTGCACCGTTCTTACCACCACAACGCAGGACGCCTTGGGGCACGTCCATGACCGTTCCCCAGTGATCATCCCGCGGGACCGGTTTGCTGAATGGCTGGACCCGGACCTGACCGACAAGGACGGCATCCAGCACCTGCTGGACTCTTTGCCGGAACCGACCCTGACACCGCGGATCGTCAGCCCCCGGGTGAACAGCGTGCGTAACAATGGCCCAGAGCTCATTGAGCCCGCCGAGCCTGCTGCCCCATAGGCCCAGGCGGTGATACTCATCGGGACCATCACTAACCCGGACGGCAGTTACGGACACATTGAGGCCGAAGGCAACACCTATGAGGAAGCGCGGGAAAACCTATACGCGCTTCTGGAAGACGGCAAAAACCTCATAGCCATCCGCAAGGACTAGCCTGGCTGAAGCCTCTCCGGCAGGCGCCCTGGCTCCGAGTGCTCGTAAGGGATGCCGGCGGGCAGGCCAAGCCCTGACGCACCTGTCACCTGTCTATTCGCAGCCGTCACGACGTCGTTTTGGCTTCCCGTCCTCTAGAAAGAGGGGAAGCCTGCTAGAGGCTTTCAAGTGCTTTCTCCGCCAAGCCGTTCAGGGCTTCTACGGCGTTCTCAGCGGTGCCGAGAGCGAGCACTTCCATCATCCGGGCAAGGAGCGACTTCAGCCGACTCGGTGCTGGTGCAGGAGCGTTCGTTTCCTGTTCGAGTTCAGTGGCAACTTCCACGACTTCTGCCTGACGTTCGGCGGGGATACCAAGGATGGGGAGCATCTCCCTGAGTGCCGCGGCGACCTTGCGAACATCATCAACTTGATTAGACGTCAGTGTGATCGACTGAGAGACGTTGCTGCCCCCAGTGGTGAGGTTCATGCTGCCCGAATTGGTGATGTGGATCACTGGTGCCCTTTCGCTTGCTGCCACAGCTGGCGGCATGTCTTGGTCTTCGATCTTCTGTATGCCCAACGCTGTGATTTCGGGCCGAATGACGGCACCGCCCATGGCAGCTTTACCCCGGATGAACTGCCGTTCCCGGAGGAAACGGGTCGCTTGGCTTATCTCAGTCTCGGTGAAGTCATCACCATAGAACTTGCCGTACTTACTGATAGTAAATCTGGCGATGTTGGGCGATGACTGCCCGTGCAGGTGCTCATCGTAGAGCCATTGGAGCACCGCATCGCGAGCGGCTATATTGCGTTTCCGAGGGTCAGTTATGAAGGACCGGAAATCGTCGGCGGCATCGACGCCCTGTTGAGTGATGGTGACATCGTTTGTTCGTCCGGAGGCCTTCTCGTAGAAGATCCAATCCTTGTCCAGGAGCTCCTCAAGATCGCTGTCAAAAGCGCGCCAATCGAGGCCAAACTTCTGCGCTTCCTCGTACAGCCCTGTTATGTCCGCTGAACGGTGCCGGTTCTCGTCCGCCAACTGCTTGATGTTCAGTAGAAGAAGAAACTGCCGCAGCGCCGACGGAGACCTAAGCTCCGCCTCAAAATTGACCATTTCATGATGCTAACAGCGCGGGTTGTCCTGCCTGGTGTTGTCTTTGGGTGTCGCTTCTTGTGTGGTGATTGGTCGCCGCCCTGCAGCTTGTGGTTGTCATCGCCCGTAACCGGCTGGGAGCCCCCAGGTGCCTTAGAACCTCCCCACTGGCTCAGGGTTCCTGTGCCTGCCAGACTCGGCTCCCATAGTAGATGTGTGTCGTCCCGGCTGAAAGAAACCCGCCCACGACGGCGGGGGGAGACGGCAACGCCACGGATTGGACCATGGGAAACCCACCCGGTTACCGACGCCCATGGAATACGAGGCTGTGCACAGCGACCGCTCGCGCTGGGCGAGTCTTGAGCGTGTCGTGACGTGGTGGTTGTGTGCAGGCGGTCGGCTGGGTCCCGTCGTCCATGTGTGTGCGGGAAAAGCCCGAAGGATTTAGCTTTTGCCGTGCACATGTGGGCGAGGGGTTACTCCTGGACCCCGCCAGCTGACGGGGTTGTTTCGCGGACAGGTTTCCTGCCGCGCGGACGGCCGCCGGCTTTCTTCGCCGGAGCGTCGAGACCGAACCCTCGCAGGTCAGATTCGGTCCAATCCGAGCGAAGGGCGTTTTGGTAGTCCTTGGCGTATTTCTGTTCGGCGGCAGCAAGCAGCTGAGCCGCCTCCTGGAGTTCGACGCCGCTGGCGGCGGCTGCCTTCACAGCGTTCACTTTCGCGTCCCTGGCAGCGTCAATCTTTGCAGCCGCTTTAGCGGCTATGTCGTTGATGTCCATGCCCCGATCCTAACGGAACCATCCACCATGGGTCGGGAGGTTTTGCGAACGAGAACCGAAAACTGAAAAAACCTCCAAAGCCAACCATCCGGAGCAAGTTATACACTTACACGGGTGTAAGTGGCTTGTCGCGCTCGACACTGGCGGTCGAGTGCGGCACACTGGTCAGTGTGGTCCCCGGGTTCGGGGTCGCTGCGCTGGGCTTTTTGAGGGATTGGGGAACGAGTGAGTGAAGAGAATGCCGCCCGTTCCCGGTTCTCCCGGCGTCGCCGTGAGAACAAGCCCGCAGGGTCCAAGAAGCGCCGTGACGTGTGGGTCACTGTGGAGGAAGAAGCGGCCCTCGTCGCCAGGGCTGAGCGTGAGAGGGTCACCGTCCCGAACCTGCTGATTTCGTCAGCCTTGTCGGAGCATTCCGATTCGCCGACGGAACGCCGCGCCATCGCTGCAGAGCTGATGTCGCTGCATAACCTTCTGGCCCGTTCCTCCAACAACATCAACCAGCTCGCGCGGCAGGCGAACGCCACGAGCGAGTTCCCTGTTGAAGCCCGCGAAGCGCTTAAGCACATCCGCTCTGTGGCCATGCGGATCGACGACGCCATTGACGGGCTGATGTAGGCATGATTCCGAACATCACTCGCGGTTCGCGCATGGCCGGCCTCATGGTTTACCTCACGTCGACTGACGTCAACAAGACGAAGAACGCCCATCAGGATCCGCACCTGGTTGCGGGAGACGCTGCCATCATGGCGTGGTACGACGACGGCGTACTGGACCACAACGACGCGATGGCTATCGCCAAACACTTGGACCGTCCACGCAAGGCATTTGGCGTCTCGGTGCAGATCAAAGACATGCAGTGGGACGCCGCGAAGAAGGAGCGCGTCCATGTCGGGTACAAGGACGCCAGCGTGTGGCACTGTTCCTTGAGCCTGCGCGCGGAAGAGGGCGCACTGACGGACCAGCAGTGGGGCGATATCGCCAACGATTTCGTGGACTCCATGAGCTTCACCGAAGCGAGCGGCAAGGCCCCCTGCCGGTGGGCCGCGGTGAACCACGGCACGTCCGAGAACGGCAATCACCACATCCACCTGGCAGTGTCTCTCGTCCGCGAGGACGGCACCAAAGCCTCCACCCATGGGGATTACAAGCGGGCACAGCAGACCTGCCGCGAGCTGGAGGTCAAGTACGGTCTGGAACAGCTGTCCACGGTGCACGCTACCCGTGGATACGACCGGGCCGAGAAGGCCACCGCCATCAGGGATGACCGCGAGATGCACCGGTCATCACTGGCCCGGAAGGTACGGGCCAGCGCGAGTGCCTCAGCGACCGAAGCGGAGTTCGTCCGCCGGGCCCGGGACACCGGCCTGCTGGTCCGGCCGCGCTACGCGAAGAACACGACCGACGTCATTGTTGGGTACTCCGTGGCTGAACGTCCCGCCCGGGGAGAGCGGCCGATCTGGTTCGGCGGCGGGACGCTCGCTTCTGACATGAAGCTCGGAGCCCTGCGTGAAGAATGGCTCGACTCACCGCGCCTTGCCACGGAAGCTGCAGCGGAGTGGAACGCAGCGGCACGGAACAAGCGCACGGTCTCCAAGACCGGCCCGGAGAATGCAACGCCGCCGGCAGAAGCGTGGGTGGAGTACACGCGCAACGCGACTGCACTGGCTGATCAGCTGCGCACGATTCCGCGTGATGATCACGCGACCTGGGCGAAGGCCGCACGGGAAGTTTCCGGTGCGTTCGCGGCATGGTCGTACCGTCTTGAACCGACGCCCGGGCCGTTGGCGGCTACCGCCGCGGAACTGTCCCGCACTGCACAGCTCCGCGCGCCACGACAGCACAGCAAACCCGTCGCGCTTCCGTCGATTGCCGGTACTGCCATGTTGTTCATGGCAGCGTCGAGCAAGAGCAAGACGGCAGCACAGACGGCACTTATGGTGCAGCTGATCAACACCGCCTTTGCGGTGTACGAGATGCACGCTCAGTCCGGGCGGACCCGTGAGGCTCAGCGCATTCGGTCGGTGGTTGAGGAGCAGTTGGCCCCGTTCACAGCGACCATGCCCAAGGCGGTTTTGGTTGGTGCCGAGCAGCAGCCTGCAGCTGAGGCTGCAGTGGCGCCCAGCGCGATCGACATTGCCCGGCGCGGAATGGTACCCATCCGTCCGGGATCGGTAGTGCCAACGACGCCGACGCCGACAACGCCGGCCAAGACCCATCAGCCCAGCCGACGCGATTCCGGGTCGGGCCTCGACCGATAAATCACCACCCAACTGCAAGGGGAGCACGATGAGTGAATCAGATGGAATGGATGACGTCCTGGACGGCGGGCTGCGGCAGTCGTTGATGATCGCATCACGCATTGCCGAGACATTGGCACGCCGACGCCAGGAGAGCCAGCGGCAACAGGAACACCAGGACGCCCAGATAGCGCACGAAGCGAGGGCACGCCTCGCCGCTGGACGCAGCGCAGCGCACGCAGCCCTGGCACCCGTGGAGAAGGACCAGTGGTGGGACAAGGCACAGCCGAACGACATCGCCACGGCACACGCCGTCGCGGAGGGCTGGAAGGACCACGACCCGGCCGCCCTGGCAGCCTCTGAGAGAATCCGTCAGGAAGTTCTCACGCGCTACGGCATCGACACCCACGACGTGGGCGCTGACGCCGCCTATCTGGAGTCAGGGATCCAGAGCATCACCACCGAGAAAGCCCGGCAAGACGCGCTGGGGCGTAGCCAGGAAGAAACGCGCAAAGCAGCCGCCGAACACGAGAAGGCAATGCAGATGCTTGCAGTAGCCCGGGCTGAAGACCTCCGCGCCCTGGCCGCGAAACTGGCCCCGGAAATGGAGCGCCACCAGGTGCCTGCAGAGTACCTGGCCAATCCCGAACTGGCACAGGCGCTGCAGACAGCTCACAGCGCAAAGACCGTCAAGGCACTGGAAGCCGCAGACGCGACCGTGCAGGAACGCATGTTCCTCATCGGCAAGGACGGGATCAACGGTCCCGACATTGACCAGCTGCGGAAGGAAACCACTGCGAACGTCAATGGTGCCGGCGACTCCCACTTCGAGGATCCCGCGTTCGTGAAAGCAGCCAAAGACATGCATGAGGCCAAACTCCTGGCAGAGGGCGGCTTCAAAGGCTCCGAGCGGACGCCCGTGGAGCAACGGTACGAACGCGCCGAGAAGGACCTCTTCGCACGCATGGAAGGACTCGGCCGCGAGATCGAGAACCGCGTCACCGGAAACGACAGCAGCCGTTTGAAAGACCAGGGTCTCAAAGCCGAGAGCACGTCGGCCGCCGACTATGGTTCGGCCGAACACCACGAGAAGTTCGCTGAGTCCCTGGAAAAGACCGGCGCGAATGAAACGCAGATTCGCGGCCGCCTCGCCGCAGCCCGGAGCGAGGGCACCCACCCCAGCGCAGCGGTGACCATGGGCAAGGGCGCCGCCAAGGCCAGAAAATCGCGCACAGGGGCAGCAATGGGCTCCGAGCGGGGTAAGAACGGCTTAGCCCGATAGCTGGCCATCGCGTACAAAGGGAGGGGCTGCTGGAAAGCAGCCCCTCCCTTTATACGCGGTCCGAGGCGCGTGAGTTGCGGGCAGGGTCATCGATAACTTGTGCGCCACAACCGTCGGGCCTCGCCACGGGTCTTGCAATTACCTGTAACAGTTGCAGAAGGACCGGACAGGTATAGGTATGAGGACACAGCAAACAGGAGAGAACTGCGAGGGCCGTTTCGCGGCCCTCTATAACGATGCGTACGCAGATGTGCTGCGGTTCGTGCAGAGACGGGCCGGGCCACACCGCGCCGAGCTTTGGTGGCCGGCCGCCTCTCTCTATTCCTCTAAGCGGGACGCAAACGCCACTCTGAGCTGCGATCAAACCGCCGTTCTCGGTTAACAGTCACAGGTAACGACTGACCGTGGCGTCTCAGCTATGTTGCCTGAATCCGTACGTCGGGGAACCAGCCCTCCTAGGCCTTCTTCGGTTCCAAGTGTCGAGATCTCAAGAGCCTTCGCGTAGCACTTGTGAAACGGACCGCGCGGGTCAAGGACTCAAATAGGGGGCGCGAGCTGTGCCAGTGCATACCTGATTGGGCGAAAGTTCTCTTTCTTGTAGTCAACATAGCGTTGCTCCCGAGGGAGCTTGACTAGATAAGGGGAAACTTCGTCCCAGTCGCGCGCCGGCGTTGCGGGAAGAGCTTCAGTTACGCCCTTTACCACGACCGCTTTCAACACTGGGCGCCCGCTTTGGATAGCCGAATAGGCTCGGTGGGTTCCATCCATCACAACCGGCCCGGATGGTGTTATCTCAATTACAGGGGGAGTAATCGGCCACGGGCTGCCCTTAATCGCAGCGGCCTCGGTCCCGAGCAACTGTACGAGGCCTTCGAGTGGTCTGAGGCGGGCGAGCTTGAATCTTTCGAGGCTCCTCGTCATAGGACGAGCCGTCGTCATATCGAAATCCTGGACTTCGATTTCGGCGTGACGATACTGGGAAACTCCATGTAGTGCCCTGATCAAGTCTTCGCGAGGGATAGGAACGATCTCAACTTCGCCACTGATGCCGCTTCCCTCCAATGATCGATCCCACTCCATTTCGAAGCGTTCGTTCAGGACGGCTAGAAGCCCACGATCGTCGGGCTCAGTGAGAAGGGAGGAGCTTCCCTGATCGATCACAACAGCACACCGGGCGCCTTCTGATCCGACGACGGTCATTTTCAGTAGGCCAGCACTCGCTGCCTTTCGGACTTGGCCTATCGCGCTGGCAGCTGCAAATGCGTCCCAGTATTTTTGCTCGCCGTCGTAGTCCGGGGGAGTCGTCAGGAATTTGAACTGACAGCCAGCTGCGGCGGCGGCAAGCAGTGGTATGTAGGCTTCTCGCAACCAAGAAAGATCACCGGCCCAGACACGAACATCTTCGCCGCATGCGGCAATCATGTCGAGAGTCGACTGCAGTAGGCGATTTCGGTCGGATCCTTTGCGTGCCGAGGCGACCGCATGCTTCGACGGCATAAGGGCGCCCGCATCTATGGACGGAACCATGTGATTGTGCTTGAAGGATTCGAAGAATCCAGCGTTCAACTCCCGCAGCTGTTTTTGCAGCGACAGCGGGTACCGTCCAACATCCTGACCGTAAACGAGCTTCATCTCGCCGTAGCCCGTGATGCTGGGGTTGGGATCCAACGTCCCGATATATACGCGTTCAAAATTGGCGGTCTCTACTCGCTCCACGCACGGGATCTTGCCGCTCCCGCGTTGTACGCACGGCTCAAGCGTTGTAAAGAGAATCTTGCCTCGCGGGTCAACACCTTGCTCGCGAGCCTTCTCAAGCAATGTGTACTCCGCATGAGCACCGGGACGCTCGCCTCTGTAAGACCGAACAAGCACTTCCCCTGATTTGTCATCTACCAAGAGAGCGCCGACTTTAGGACGCGGAGAGTCATCTTCCGCGACAGAGCGACGGGCCTCGTCGATTGACTCCCGCATGAGCGAGTCAAGTTGCGTCTCAGTGAGCAACGACGTCTCCAATTCTGTAGCTATCCGTCCGAATACTTTAGTCAAGCGGATCACGGCAAGAGGGCCTTGCCTTTGCTCGCGGCTCATTCCTGGTCATCGGATCCTCTTGCTATGGCCGGGCACAATCTGCGCAGCGGTCAACTGGTTGCGCTCCAATCCTGTCGCAACAGCCTTCGGGTCGGCCCATGAAGCGGAAGAGGCGAGTTCTTTAACGAATGCCTCAACATCTGACCTTAGGTCCTGAAGATGTGACTTTGTCATCACCCGAGTTCCCCCAGGCACGTGTGCTGCAGAATCGAGCAGTTCTGAAGGGTGGAGCAGCACAGGCGTAGGCTCACCTGCGTCTGGATACTGTTTGCCGAACCAGGTCATCGAATGGACCAACTGCGCGGCTTCGCTCTTGATGATTACTGGTTTGCTGCGCGAGACATCCGTCTTCAGCTCGATGACGGCATGCTGTTGGGGAGTAAGAGCCCAAAGATTGTCCGGTCCACCATCCCGGTCCTCCTTTTCAGGGCGGATCGAGCCGAACCCAAGATGGAGGCCCAGAAGCCGAATTTGTTCCTCCGCAAGATCGGCACCGTGCTCCACGCCCCACGCGATGTTGTCAAACAACGAAGCCACGGCAAGTTCCATGGTGCGAGCATCCTGGTATCGATCACCGAGGTACTCGGCAGCTGCCTTACCTTGCGCAGCGGGACCCACAACCTTTTTTCGGGAAGGCGCTACTGAGGGTTTCAATACCCCAGAATTGAGTTTTCGCGCCGCGGCTTGGGTCTTTTGTGCTGCGGTTGGATCCACAAAATGCTCGTAAGTGGCGAGTTCTTCCAAATGCCAACCTTTGAGCAACGGATCAGTGATGGTGTCGATTGCTTTCCTAAGGACTTGCACTGCGCCGTCGGCATCCCCTGCCATAGCCAAGTTGAATGCCTTCCGCCGACCTTCAGCAAGAGGCGTAACGGTGCCGGCGCTGTCGTAAGTCACGTCTGCGGTTGCTTCCAAACTCTTGCTCACCCATTGGGTCTTGCGCTCTAAGAAAGTATCAAGCAGGTCTGCGATGACATCGGCGCCTTCGCCGTCGATCTGTTCAGCAATCTGCAGACTAAGTTCTACCTGCGCGCGAGTCGCCGGTGAGTAAAACTGTCGGAGTTGCGGATCTCGCAGGGTCAAGGCTGCTTCGTTAGTAAGAATGAGAACTGCACAGTAGTCGCTTACATCTCTGATCCCTCGCCCCATGCCTTGCTCGATCCGCTGTACTTCCCGGGCTCTGAAGTACATAGACCCCGTCAGAGCAGCTGAAGCTCTCTGCTCATTAGGGGTCAGAGGGGTCGGAATCCCGTCGATGATAAGTAGGCGACAGGCATCACCTGGTAGGTCCACGCCGTCGTACTTGTTCACCAAGACAACAAGACCAATATGTTCGCCCTTCTTCATGCGCTCGATAACTGGCCCCATATCAGCGACGTGAAGTGTCGCATTGGCTATTTCGCTCCAACGACTGGCAGCATAATCTCCCGGGACGAGAACCACGACGTTGACTGGCGTGGCGTCCGTCTTCCCATCTCCATCACGATCGCCGTCCGCGAAGTTTCGAGCGAGCTTCAATATTGCACTGTCTGCCAGTCGCGGGTTGATGGAAAGTGGGGCCAAGACGATTCGGTCGCCCAAATCCGAGGCTTGGTTCGGGGTGATCGGCTTACGCACCGCTCCGGGATCCGCGTCAAGCTCCGTTACCAGTACGCCCTCGTCTTCAAGCGTGGCTGTGAGATACACGCGGCGCTTGGCTTGCCGGAAAGCAGGTATCAGAGCTACTTCAGGACAGGGGGTCTTAATCTCTACAACCCGTGAAGTGAAAGTAACCGTGGCAAACTTCAAAGAATCTGCCACGAAGGGCCAGGAGAAGTACAGGGACTTAATCTTGTCATCATTTGCATGCGGCCTGACAATGTTCATGATTTCGTTGGTACGAGCTGCAACGGCTTTAGTAGGTACACGGATAGGAGCGCCGTGGTCCCCAGCCTCCATCTCGGCAAACGCTTTCGGACTTTGCTCGCGTAGCTCTGCTGAAAAAAGTTTCAGCAACTGCTCAAAGGCCTTGCACGATGCTGGAACTGTGGCCGCAAATAAACCGTTGGTCGCTGCCAGAGCGGCATGAGCGTCGTCAACAATAACAACTCCGAGCGGGATCACCTTCTTCACTCCACGCACACCAAAAGCGCTGCGCCCGTTGACGAGCTTGTGGAAGGTGGTGACTAGGATCGCCTGGGAAGACCGGAACTGTTCGGCATCCGGATCTCGCGTTACCGGAATCTTGGCATCATTCGCTTCATCCACCACTTGCTGGATGAGAAAGCTGTCGGGCACAAGGAACACTGCGGGCCCGATACCTTCGTGCAAGCTCGATTGGGCAATCAGGAGGCCCGTAAGCGTCTTGCCGCCGCCAGTATTCTGCTTAAGGACAAGGTCAGACTCCCGGCGTCGGTCATACCACGCTTCCAGAACTTCATTCTGTTCTGGGCGGAGGCGAGGCCACTTACGCCCCTGCAAAGAAGCATAAATTTCCCGCGGCCGAGTGAGCTTCGCACCTTTATTTGGATTTATTTCATCCCAACGGATCGCCATTAGTGCCGCTTTCAAAGTCATGCGTGCTTGGCACGCGAAACAAATAGAGCATCACGAATGGCTTGCCCCCTGGGTTGAGTGTACTAAGTGCCATCTCCGGAGCCACCGCTCAGCAGCGCGGAACGCCGGCAACGGAACAAGCGGATCCGTGCTCTCGGCATTGGCAGGCAATGATCATTTCGACGCGGAAGCACCGTTTGCCAGCCTCCGCGCCAAGCAAGCAGAATTCAAAGCATGGCGCGAAGACAACGAACGGAAGAACCTCAGCTAACCGGACATCATTGACGGTCCGTTAGGACACTACTGCCCTGCTGGACCCGAAGGTTACCTTGCCACCAAT